>CAMGAL010000247.1 GCA_946007445.1 uncultured Mediterranea sp. | reverse complement strand
TCGTCCTCATTCAGCACCCCTTTGGCAATGGCCATGTGGCGCTTGAAGGTGGTGCCCGGTGCATCCTGATGCTTCATGACAGCCGCAAACACAAAGGTGGAGACGAACGGGATGGAGAGTGAGTAGGCCACCGTCTCGTCGTGCTCGTCGAACGTGTACTCGAAGATGTTGAGTCCCAAGGTCTGATAGAGGTCCTTGAAGAAGATGCGTCCCAGGTGGTCGCCCTCACTGATGATGATGGCATTCTCCGTGCTCAGCTTGTCCAGATTGGCAAACGTGGGGCCGAACATGGGGTGCGTAGAGACGTAGGGGAATCCGCTGGCCTCGTAGAACTCCTTCAGCCCGGTCTTGACCGAGGCGATGTCGCTGATGATGCAGCCCTTGGGCAACAGCGGCAGCACCTGCTCGAAGGCGGAGAGGGTGTACTTCACCGTGGCAGCATTGATGACCAGCTCCGGACGGAAGGCCTCTATATCCTCCAACGTGGTGAAGCGCTGGGCGTTGTAGATGAAGCGCAACCGCTTGGGGTCGATGTCGTAGACAGCCGTCTCGTGCTGGAAGCTGACCACATCGGTGAAGAAGGAGCCCATCTTGCCGGCTCCTAATATCAATATTCTCATGACAGTACGTTACTTGTTGATAATCTCCATCTGCTGACGTACGCTCTCTTCGTGGATGGCCTCGAACACCTTCTTGATAAAGTCTGCATCCAGACCGCAAAGCGCTCCCTGCGAACCGCGTTTCTCCAGAATTTCGTTGTAGCGACCTGTCTGCAGGATGGTCATGGCGTGCTCCTTCTTATAGGTACCTATCTCGCGGGCCACCCGCATACGCTTGGCCAGAATCTGAATCAGCTCGTTGTCGCATTCGTCAATCTGCTTACGCAGCTCGGCCAGATTCTCGGTGGTCTGCTTCTCGCTGCGGATGACCAGCAGGTTGAGGATGTAGTCCAGCACATCGGGAGTGACCTGCTGCTTGGCATCGCTCCAAGCGCAGTCGGGGTTGCAGTGGCTCTCCACAATCAGTCCGTCGAAGCCCAGGTCCATGGCCTGCTGGCTCAGGGGAGCCACCAGCTCGCGCTTGCCACCGATGTGGCTGGGGTCGCAGATGATGGGCAGGTTGGGGATGCGACGACGCAACTCGATGGGGATGTGCCACTGGGGCAGGTTGCGGTAGATACTCTTGTCGTAGCTGCTGAATCCACGGTGGATGGCACCCAGCCGCTTCAGGCCTGCGCCGTTGATGCGCTCCAGGGCACCAATCCACAGCTCCAGGTCAGGGTTGACAGGATTCTTCACCAGCACGGGGATGTCCACCCCTTTCAGGGCATCGGCAATCTCCTGCATGGCAAAGGGGTTGGCCGTGGTGCGTGCACCAATCCAGAGAATATCAATGCCGGCCTTCAGGGCCTCAAACACATGCTTAGACGTGGCCACTTCGGTTGCCACATACATGCCCGTCTCCTGCTTGACGGCCTTCAGCCAGGCCAAACCTTCTACGCCTACGCCTTCGAAGCCACCCGGCTTGGTGCGGGGCTTCCAGATGCCTGCACGGAATATCTTTACACCTTTGCCGGCCAGCTGGCGGGCGGTGTCCATCACCTGTTCTTCTGTCTCTGCGCTGCAAGGGCCGGCAATGACCAACGGTCGTTTCTCTTCAATGCCTTCCAGCTTAAGGGGTTCTAATTGGAGTTCCATATGATTTGAGTTTTTGAGTTTTTAAGTTTATGAGTTTGTAAGTTTATAAAATACCTCTTTGATGCGCTTCAGCGCCTCGGCCAGCTTCGCGTCCTTGCAGCAGAGCGAGATGCGGATGTAGCGAGCGCCGTTGCTGCCGAAGATGAAACCGGGCGTGATGAATACCCTCGCTTCGTGAAGGACCCGCTCGGTGAGCTGCTCCACATCGGCATAGCTGTCGGGGATGCGTCCCCACAGGAACATGCCCACCTGACTCTTGTCGTAGCGGCAGCCCAAGGTGTCCATGATTTCGCCTGCCAGACGGCGACGGTTGCGGTAGTTGGCATTGTTGCCTTCGTACCAGTCGGCCTCGGCGGCCAGTGCCTGGGCAGCTGCCAGCTGCATGGCACGGAACATACCGCTGTCGATGTTGCTCTTCACCTTCAGCACCCACTGGATGAACTGCGCGTTGGAGGCCAGCATACCGATGCGCCATCCGGGCATGTTGTGGCTCTTGCTCATGGAGTTGAACTCGATGCAGCACTCCTTGGCACCGGGCACCTGGAGGATGCTGATGGGATGGTCGTTGAGGATGAAGCTGTAGGGATTGTCGTTGACGATGACAATGCCCTTGCGACGGGCAAAGTCCACCAATCGTTCGTACAGCTCGGCAGTGGCATTGGCACCGGTGGGCATGTTGGGATAGTTGGTCCACATCAGACGCACGCCGCTCAGGTCCATCGCCTCCAGTTCGTCGAAGTCGGGCATCCAGCCATTCTCCTCACGCAGGTTGTAGTTCACCACCTCGGCACCGAGGATGCGGCTCAGCGAGGTGTAGGTGGGATAGCCGGGATTGGGCACCAGCACGCGGTCGCCGGGATTGACAAAAGCCAGGGTGACATGCAGGATGCCCTCTTTGGAGCCAATCAGCGGCTGTATCTCGGTGGCGGGGTCCAGGTCCACCTGGTACCACTTCCGATACCAGTCGGCAAAGGCCTTGCGCAGCTCGGGAATGCCGACGTATGGCATGTAGCCGTGGCCGTCGGGATTGTGCGCCTCGCGGCAGAGTGTCTCGATGGTCTGCTCTGAAGGAGGCATGTCGGGACTGCCTATTCCTAAGCTGATGACGTCCTTTCCCTCGGCGTTCATGCGGGCCACTTCCTTGAGCTTGCGCGAGAAGTAGTATTCACTCACGCCCGACAAGCGGTCGGCCGGCTTTATCTCAAATGGTTGATTTTCCTTCTTCATATTCTCCCAGTATTTTAAGTTCTTTGGTCAGCGGTGTGATGGCCGCAATGGATTGTTTGTATCTCAGCACATTGTCAAACGACACATCGACATAGAACTGATACTCCCACTCGCGTCCGATGATGGGTAGCGACTGTATCTTCGTCAGGTTGATGCGGTAGAACGAGAGGATGGAGAGTACCTGCGAGAGGCTTCCCTCGGTGTGAGGCAGCGTGAATACCAAGCTGGCCTTGTTCACCTCGTTGGCACGACGGCGGTTCAGCTCGTCCACCTGCCAGGGGTCGGCCACCACCAGGAAGCGGGTGAAGTTGTGCTTGTTGGTCTCGATGCCTTCCTGCAGCACCTTCATGCCATACAGTTCGGCAGCTGCCAGGGAACAGATGGCGGCATGTCCGCGCAACTGATTCTTCTGAATCAGCTCTGCACTGAGTGCCGTGTCTTCCGCCTCCACCACCTTGATGTGCGGGTAGTGGCTCAGGAACTCGCGGCACTGCATGAGGGCTATGGGGTGCGAGTTGACCTCGCGGATGTCGGCCCAGTCCTCGTCGGGCAGGCAGACGAAGTTGTGCTTGATGCGCAACTTGTGCTCTCCCACAATCTGCAAGCCGCTCTGGCGCAGCAGTTCGTAGTTATGCAGCAGGCTTCCAGCAATGGTGTTTTCGATGGCCAGCATACCGATGTGCTGGCTGTCCTGACGGACCGATTCGAACAGATCTTCGAACGTGGCGCAGCAGATCAGCTCGATGTCGTCGCCTTCGAAGTACTTGTGCGCGGCTATGTCGTGGAAGGAACCCAGCGTTCCCTGAATGGCAACTTTTCTCTTCATACTCTTCACTTCATATTCATAAAAAATCCCGCATCCGATGAAGGAGCGGGATTTCATATCCTTACTTAATCTAACATTCTAAGAACTAAATCTGCACAGTCAATTGAAACTTCCA
>CAMGAL010000246.1 GCA_946007445.1 uncultured Mediterranea sp. | reverse complement strand
CTCCTTCGCCCTCTCGCTGCCAGCACCCCCGTCGCGGACGGCTACACCGCCCGACCGCTGGCGGAGACGCTCCTGCAGCTTCTCCTTGTCGTAGTCGCTCTTGGTGGTGGCAATCTGGGCCTTGATCTGCTCGCAGCGCTCCTTGATGTTCTCCGTCTGGCCGGCACCGTTGACGATGGTGGTGTTGTCCTTGGTGATGGTCACCTTCTCGGCGCTACCCAGCATCTCGATGGTAGCCTGCTCCAGCTTCAAGCCCTTCTCCTCGCTGATGACTACGCCACCGGTCAGGATGGCGATGTCTTCCAGCATCTCCTTGCGACGGTCGCCGAAGCCGGGAGCCTTGACGGCACAAATCTTCAGCTGGCTGCGCAGGCGGTTCACTACGAGCGTAGTCAACGCCTCGCTATCTACATCTTCGGCAATGACCAAGAGGGGACGGCCGGTCTGTACGGCGGGTTCGAGGATGGGCAGGAAGTCCTTGAGGTTGCTGATCTTCTTGTCGTAAATCAGGATGTAGGGCTTCTCCATCTCGCACTCCATCTTCTCGGCATTGGTCACGAAGTAGGGCGACAGGTAGCCGCGGTCGAACTGCATACCCTCTACCACACCGATGGTGGTGTCGGTACCCTTGGCTTCTTCGATGGTGATGACACCGTCTTTCGACACCTTGCGCATGGCGTCGGCAATGAGCTTGCCGATGACGGGGTCGTTGTTGGCCGACACCGTGCCTACCTGCTCAATCTTGTCGTAGTTGTCGCCCACGAGTTCGGCCTGGCTCTTGATGCTCTCCACCACCTTGGCCACGGCCTTGTCGATGCCGCGCTTGATGTCCATGGGGCTGGCACCGGCCGTGACGTTCTTCAGGCCTTCGGCCACGATGGCCTGAGCCAGAACGGTAGCGGTGGTGGTGCCGTCGCCGGCATCGTTACCGGTCTTGCTGGCCACTTCCTTCACGAGCTGTGCGCCGGTGTTCTGGTAAGCGTCGGCCAGCTCCACCTCCTTGGCTACGGTCACACCGTCCTTGGTGATGTGGGGAGCGCCAAACTTCTTCTCGATGATGACGTTGCGGCCTTTGGGGCCGAGCGTTACCTTCACGGCGTTAGCCAGGGTGTCGATGCCCTTCTTCAGCTGGTCGCGGGCATCTATATTAAAAAGAATCTCTTTTGCCATATTCTTTGAGTTTTTTTTAGTTTTTGAGTTTTTAAGTTTTTGAGTTTTTGAAACCACGGTTTTGTCAGTTTCGCCAGTTTCGCCACTTTCGCCAGTGTCGTACATCGAGCACTTGGTCGCCCACTTTCAGGATCATCGCTTCGTCCTTGGTGCCTTGTCCGGCGGCTACGACTTCACCTTTCAGGGGTTTCTCTTTGGCGGTGTCGGGGATGATGATGCCGCCTATGGTCTTTTCTTCTGCGGGTGCAGGGAGTATCAATACTCTGTCTGCCAACGGTTTGATGTTCATTTTCTGTTTTTTGTTTTATATGTTATACATTTTGTTTTCTCCACTTGCTGCTTTCAGGCAAGCAATTATCGGCTTACGAAAAGCGTGCCAAACCCTCGGGGAAGCGGTTTCCTACTGCCACAGACTGACAAAGTGGCAACTGCTTGCCTCTGCGCTGTCAGGATGAAGCGGGCTTGCTGGGCTTTCAGCCCGTTATTAGTCACTGAATTTCAATGACACGCTGGCTCTGCTTCTTCTCTTCGGGCGTCATCTTGGGCAGGGTGATGGGCAGCACGCCGTCGGGCACGCCGGCCGAGATGCGCTCCTTCTCCACATTGTCCGGCAGGATGAGCGACTGCTCGAACTGGCTGTACGAGAATTCCCTACGCAGGTACTTCTTCTCCTTGTTTTCCTCCTGGTCCTGACTCTTCTTCTCCATGTTGATAACCAGTTCGTTGTCTTCACCGATATGGATATGGAAGTCCTCCTTCGTCATACCCGGAGCAGCCACCTCCACCTTGTAGCTATCCTTGTCTTCTATCACATTGATGGAGGGAGCCGTGGCGTTGGCTTTCTGCATCCAGTCGTTGTCGAAGAAATCATTGAATACACTCGGCAACCAGTTCTGATCATTCATTCTTCTCATGGGCATCATAGTCATAATCTCCTATCATTTAGTTTAACATTTATATTTCCGTTTGCTCAGCCGTCCATCCCTCGGGGAGTGCTCTCCTTGGGGCTGCGGCCTTGCGCCTGAGGAGTGGCAAACCTCGTTCCACGGAGCCAATTTGTCAGTGGCCATCCGGTTGATTTTAAGAGTCGGTAAACAATCTCCCTCCCGAGGGAATGATTTTTTCAACCGGTGAAAACCTTGTTGAACCTCTTTCAACTTTCTGCCGACTGACGCCTTGACAGAGCTGCCGACAAAGTGGCAGTCGTCGGATGTGTGCGTGTAGCGAGGAGAACACTGACGAGCCGCAGAGCCCGGTGGGTAGAAGGTGTCGGTTGGAGGTGAGAGGAAACCACAGACTGGCACGGATGGCTACGGATGGGCGGGGCGCAGCTTAAAGAGTGTTAAGGCTCCGTAGAATGACGGATGGATGGGAGTGGAATTTGGTAGAGAACAGCTATCTTTGTACGCTCCAAGAATGTGAATACGATAATAACTCAAACTTTATAAATAAACTGACCCGTATGAAGAACGAAGAAAAGAAAAAACTGCAGCCCATCTCGGACGAGATGCTGGAACAGGTGAACGGAGGAGCAGGTTCCTACAACCCACAAGAATGCTTTGTGCTTTCCAAAAAAGAGTGTAAATCCAAATCTGGTTGCTATTGGGATAGTCAAATGTGCGTACCGAGTGGTATTGTTTATATGTAAACAGGTTCTACAGGGGAGGCGGGGCGCAAGTAGCTCCGCCTCCCTTGTCTATGTAAGAGCCCGAAGAGAAGCACCCCGCCACCAGCCGGATGCACCCTACTTGCGCCCTACCCGCTCCCTCCCTATAGCAAGGCGATGGTAGGGCGATGGTAGGGAGATGGTAGGGACTCAGAAGCGGAGGTAGAAGTCGCCCGTGAGGCGGCGATAGTCCTCCGAGTAGCTGCCATCGGGGGTGTGGATATAGAGCTCGTCGTACCGGCAGGGAGCGAGCCGGGGCGAAAAGGCCATGAGCAGGCGGCGCAACGGCTTGCCGGGCTTGGTATAGACGGCCAGGCGGCGGCAGGGATAGAGCGCACTGCAGGCTGCGGCCTCCAGCACCCGTGGCTCGGCATCGGCAGGGAAGATGAGGGCCAGCTCTCCACCCGGAGCCAGCAGGGCTGCCCCCCGACGGAAGAGCAGCGCGTAGTCGAGCGTGGCTGTGTGGCGGGCCGTGCAGCGCCGGGGGTCGGGACACTGCAGGGCCTCGGGGGAGTAAGGCGGATTGGAGACGATGAGGTCGTAGCCCTCCTCCTCCGCCACCGTCGGTTTCGCCACCAGGGAGGGGGTGGCGAAAGTGTCGAAAGTGGCAATCTGTCGGAACGTGGCGAAGTCGCCACACACTACCTCGATGCGGTCTCTCCAGGGCGAGGCGGCCACATTCTCCCCCGCCTGGGCAGCGGCATCGGGGTCAATCTCTATGGCGGTGATGTGCGCCGAGGCAGAGCGCTGGGCCAGCTGCAGGGCCACCAGGCCCGTGCCGGTGCCCACATCGAGTATGCGGCCTACGCCCTCCACAGGCGCCCAGGCCCCGAGCAGCACGCCGTCGGTGCCCACCTTCATGGCACAGCGCTCGTGGCGCACGGTGAATTGCTTGAATTGGAAGTATTCGTTGGACATTGGGTTTTGGTTTTTATTCAGTAGTTAAAGGAGTTAAAGGAGTTATCGGCCCTGACGGGCCTAGGAGTTAAAGTCGATAGTCTTGCTTCTTAGTAGTTAAAGTAGTTTGAGT
>CAMGAL010000245.1 GCA_946007445.1 uncultured Mediterranea sp. | reverse complement strand
GCTTTAACCCCTAAGGCCCGTCAGGGCCGATAACTCCTTGAACTACTATAACTACTGAAAAAAGGCAACTACTTACACTTAAAAACAGAAAAAATGAAAGATATTCTATCGGAAATCGTAGCCCACAAACGGCTGGAGGTGGAGGAGCAGAAGCGACAACTGCCTGCCGACGAACTGCGCTGCCGGATAGCCGCCCAACCCGACCGTCCCTGCCGCAGCATGAAGGCATCACTGGCCTCCAAGCCTCTGGGCATCATCGCCGAGTTCAAGCGCCGCTCGCCCTCCAAAGGGTGGATTCACCGGGATGCCCGTCCCGAAGAGGTGGCACCTGCCTACGAGGCCGCCGGCGCTGCCGCCCTCTCCGTCCTGACCGACGAAGCCTACTTCGGCGGCACGCTGGACGACATCGTCCGCATCCGCCCGTTGGTGGACATCCCCATCCTGCGCAAGGAGTTCATCATCGACCCCTATCAGCTGCTGCAGGCCCGTGCCGTGGGTGCCGATGCCGTGCTGCTCATCGCTGCCTGCCTCACCCCCGACGAGTGCGCTTCGCTCACTGCCGAGGCGCACGCATTAGGGCTGGAAGTACTGCTGGAGATGCATAGCGTGGAGGAGCTGGCCTACGTACAGGCCGGCCCCGACATGGTGGGCATCAACAACCGCCACCTGGGCAGCTTCGTCACCGATGTGGCCACCTCCTTCCAGCTGGCCGAGGCACTGCGGGCCACCCTGCAGCAGGCTGTAGCCGGCGAGGCATCGATGCCACTCATGGTGTCGGAGAGCGGTCTGTCTAGCCTCGACACCTTACAGCGCCTGCAGGCAGCCGGCTTTCAGGGATTCCTGATGGGCGAAGCCTTCATGAAGCACCCCCACCCCGGCGAAGCGTTGAAGACGCTCCTCCAGTCCTGCCAGAAGGAGGAACAGCCATGATGGTGAAAGTGTGTGGCATGACCCGGGCCGACAACATCCGCGACATCGAGGCATTGGGCATCGACTGGATGGGCTTCATCTTCTACCCCAAGTCGCCCCGCTGCGTGAGCTCCCTGCCCTCCTACCTGCCCCAGCAGGCACGGCGCGTAGGAGTATTCGTCAACGCATCCCCCTCGGACATCGCTGAAGCAGACAGCCTCTGGCACTTCGACCTGCTGCAGCTGCACGGCCAAGAGACACCCGAGACGTGTAGCTACTGGCAAGGCCGGGGCAAGCAGGTCATCAAAGCCTTCTCCATCGCCACCGCCGAAGATCTCACCGCCACAGCGCGCTACGCCGGCACGTGCGACTACTACCTCTTCGACACCAAGACCCCGGCCTACGGAGGCTCGGGCCAATGCTTCGACTGGCACCTGCTGCAAGCCTACCGGGGCGACACCCCCTTCCTGCTGAGTGGAGGCATCGACCCCGACAGCGCCCAGGCACTGCTGCACTTCAGCCATCCCCAATGGGCAGGCATCGACCTCAACAGCCGGTTTGAGACCTCGCCGGGAGTGAAAGACCCGGAGCGCATCCGGCAGCTGCTTGAACAACTGAGAATGAAGAATGAGGAATGAAACCACACCTACAAACTCAAAAACTTATAAACTCAAAAACTCACATGAATCGCATAAACCAACTCTTCCAAAGCAATCCCAAGGACTTGCTTTCCATCTACTTCTGTGCCGGCTGCCCCACACTGGAGGGAACGGCCGACGTCATCCGTGCGCTGGAGCGCAACGGCGTAAACATGATTGAAATCGGCATCCCCTTCAGCGACCCCATGGCCGACGGCGTAGTCATCCAGGAGGCAGCCACCCGTGCCCTGCGCAACGGCATGTCGCTGCGCCTGCTCTTCGACCAGCTGCGCGACATACGGCGCGATGTCCACATCCCCCTCGTCCTGATGGGCTACCTGAACCCCATCATGCAGTTCGGCTTCGAGCGTTTCTGCCAGGAGTGCGTGGCATGTGGCATCGACGGTGTCATCATCCCCGACCTGCCCTTCCGCGACTTCGAGCAAGACTACAAGGAGACAGCCCTTCGCTACGACCTGAAGGTCATCATGCTCATCACGCCCGAGACCAGCGAAGAGCGCATCCGCCTCATCGATACCCATACCGACGGCTTCATCTACATGGTCTCCTCGGCCGCCACCACCGGTGCGCAGCGCGACTTCAACGAACAGAAGCTGGCCTACTTCCGCCGCATCCAGGCCATGCAGCTGCGCAATCCCCGCATGATAGGCTTCGGCATCAGCAACTACCAGACCTTCCGCTCGGCCTGCGACAACTCGGCAGGCGGCATCATCGGCAGCCGCTTCGTCACCCTGCTCAACGAGGCCGAGGGCGATGCCGAGAAAGCCATCCGACAACTGAAAAAAGACTTGGAAAGTTAATAATGTATCCTTTTGGTACTTTCCATCAGAAAATCACTATCTTTGCCACCTGTAAACAACCCTATTTTAACCCAAACAAAACATTCGGAAACAATGAAAAGACTGACGTATGTACTGGCTGCAGCCCTGCTGGCTGCTTGCAGCGGTGGCCAACAAGGCTACACAGTAACAGGAAGCGTGGAAAACGCTGCCGACGGTGATACCGTAATCCTACAGAAACTCGTGAACCGACAGATGGTCAAGGTAGACTCTGCCGTCATCCGCAACGGCGCATTCACCTTCACCGGTTCGCACGACACCCTGCCTGAAATCCACTACCTCACCTATCAGGCCGGAGAGAAGTCTCCCAAGCGCATGGACTTCTTCCTGGAAAACGGTCAGATCAAAGTGCAACTGACCGATAACAATGACTCTGCCACCGGTACACCGGCCAACGATGCCCTGCAGGAAATCCGTACGCAAGCCAACGCCCTGAGCCAACAGATGCGTGCCACCTACGAAACCATGACCACTGATTCGACCCTGACCGACGAACAGCGTGCCGCCAAAATGGAGGAACTGAGCAAAACCGAAGAGCAACTGATGAACATCCTGAAGGAAGGCATTCAGAAGCACATCGGCGATGCTGCCGGCATCCACCTGCTGAAGAGCAACTACTACCAGTTTGACGTAGACTTCCTGGAGCCGCTCATGAGCCAGATTCCTGCCGAGTATGAGAACGACAGCCGCATCATCCGCATCAAGGAGAATGTCAGCAAGATGCGTGCCACGGCCGTAGGCCAGAAGTTCACGGACTTCACCATGAACGACCCCGAAGGCAAGGAGGTGAAGCTCTCCGACTATGTAGGCAAGGGCAAGGTGGTGCTGGTAGACTTCTGGGCCAGCTGGTGCGGGCCCTGCCGCCGCGAGATGCCCAATATCGTAGAGGCCTACAAGCAGTACAAGGGCAAGAAGTTTGAGATTGTCGGCGTATCGCTCGACAAGGATGCCGAATCCTGGAAAGCTGCCATCGAGAAGCTGGGCATCACCTGGCCGCAGATGTCCGACCTGAAGTTCTGGGACTGCGAGGGTGCCAAGCTCTATGCCGTCAGCTCCATCCCCCACACCATGATTGTCGATGGCGAGGGCACCATCGTGGCTCGCGGCCTGCATGGCGAAGAGCTGCAAGAGAAACTGGCCGAGCTGCTGAAGTAATAATGACACAGTTGGCAACCGAGTAACACTCCGATACTGGACAAGAAAACTCTCATCGCTCCTTTTGGCGGACCCACCCGCCAAAAGGAGCGATTTGCTTGGTAGCGGAGATGCGTTGCGGCTTATCCTACGACATTGGGAGTGATACAATAGGCTATCTCCACTCCCCTCATACGAATTTTATTTTTTACCCTCACACCCTCACACTTTCCATAACACGCTGTCTCCATGCTATTTAAGTGTGAGGGTATGGGTGAGGGTGTGAGGGTAGTGAGGGGAAAATGAGGGGAATCGCGGCCATTTTCCGCC
>CAMGAL010000244.1 GCA_946007445.1 uncultured Mediterranea sp. | reverse complement strand
CTGCTGGAGAGTGCCGTCCGCGAGGACCTCAACGCACGAGCCACCCGCGTGTCGGCCGTGCTGCGCCCCGTGAAGCTCATCATCACCAACTACCCTGAAGGGCAGGTGGAAGAGGTGGAAGCCGTCAACAACCCCGAACGCCCCGAAGAGGGCACCCACACCCTGGAGTTCAGCCGCGAGCTCTGGATAGAGCGCGACGACTTCATGGAGGATGCTCCGAAGAAATACTTCCGCATGACCCCCGGCCAGGAGGTGCGCCTCAAGAGCGCCTACATCGTGAAGTGCACCGGCTGCAAGAAGGACGCCGAGGGCCAGGTGGTCGAAGTGTACTGCGAGTACGACCCCGACACCCGCAGCGGCCTGCCCGGTGCCAACCGCAAGGTGAAGGGCACCATCCACTGGCTCAGCTGCCAGCATTGCCTCGAAGCCGAGGTGCGGCTCTACGACCGCCTCTGGAAGGTGGAGAACCCGCGCGACGCCTTCGCTGCCATCCGCGAAGAGCGCCAGTGCGACGCGCTGACGGCCATGAAGGAAATCATCAATCCCGACTCGCTGGAGGTGCTGCCCCACTGCTACGTCGAGAAGTTCGTGGCCGGAATGGCCCCCTTGAGCTACCTGCAGTTCCAACGCATAGGCTACTTCAACATCGACAAGGACTCCACGCCCGACAAGCTGGTGTTCAACCGCACCGTCGGCCTGAAGGACACCTGGGGGAAAATCAACAAGTAACTCCGTCACCTATTATCAAGAAACAAAAGAAACCATTATGTCCCAACGCAACCTCCTCTCCGGCCGAGACAAAGAGCTGAAGGAACTGGCCGACGCCTACGAGACCGCCCAGTCGGAAGGTCGCTCCTTCTACGCCGACGCCGACGACCTGGCCGACCTAGCCGACTGGTACGCCATGCACCGGCAGAAGCGCCGCGCCTTCGAAGTGGAAGAATACGGCCTGCGACTCCACCCCGACAACACGGCCCTGCTGGTGGAGCTCGCCTACCTCTACCTCGACAACGGCCAGCCCGACAAAGCCGAAGAGACCGCCGAGCGCATTGAGGAGACCTCGCTGCCCGAGGTCCTCATCCTGCAGGCCAACCTACTGAACGAGCGAGGCGAATGGGAGGAAGCCGACCGGCTGATTGACACCATTGCCGACAAGGACGACCTCTACAACATCATCGAGATAGCCTACTCCTACCTGGACAGCGACCGGATTGACAAGGCCCGCTGGTGGATAGACCACGGAAGGGAGCTCTACCCCGACGACCCGTCGTACCTCGGCGTGCTGTCCGACTACTACGTCTGCCTCGGCGAATGGGAGAAGGCCGCCGAGTGCTACAACACCCTCATCGACACCAACCCCTACTCGGCCCAGTACTGGCTCTCGCTGGCCAAGGCCTACTTGGGGATGAAGCAGCCGGGCAAGGCCCTCGAAGCGTGCGACTACGCCCTGGTGAGCGAAGAGCAGAACGGAGCCATCTACCTGGTCCAAGGTCTGGCCTACATCGAAGTGGGCAATCAGAGCAAAGCCATCGAGTGCTTCCAGACGGCCCATCGCTATGGAGCCGTCAGCCATGGATTCGTGCGCGTGCAGCAGGCGCAGGCCCTCATGGCCCGGGGAGAGTGGAAGAAGGCCCTGCAGTACTTCGACGAGGTGCTGGACGACCCCTCCCTGCAGGAGGACATTTCGCCCGCCTTCTGCTACCTGATGGCCGCTCTCTGCCTGAGCATGACACAGGAGGACGAGGAGCGCTGCGAGCAATACATCGAGCAAGGGCTGCAGACGGCCGACGACCTCACGGAGCTGAAGCTGGTGCTGGCCACCATCATCCGCATGAGCCAAGGCCGCCTCGACCTGGCCCAGCAAAGCTGGCGCGACGCACTGCAATACATGCCGGCCGCCGAGCTCTGCTACTACACAGCCGACCAATGCCTGCAGTTCGGGCTCGTCACGCTGGCCTACCAATCCATGGAGGCGCTCTACAGCATCGACCCCGACTACAATCACATCACCGAGCGTATGGCCTGCATCAGTCTGGTGGCGGGCAAGGAAGACATGTTCCGTAAGTACAACTCCCTCAGCCTCCATCCGCTCTCTGCCCGGGAGGCCGGCTACGTCCGCTCCGATATGGAATCCGGCAGTTCACCGCATGAGGCCTACACCTATGCGATGAGCCTCTACTTTCCCGGAGAAGAGGGTGACTTGTCCTTATATTAACTAAGAAGCAATCAAAAAGAAAACATGGAGTCAGTAGCATTCATAGAATGGTGTCTCAACCACCTCAACTACGCCACCATCACCCTGCTGATGGCCATTGAAAGTTCGTTCATCCCCTTCCCCTCCGAAGTGGTGGTCCCCCCTGCCGCCTACAAGGCCGCAGTGGCCGGCAGCGGACTCAATGTCTATCTCGTGGTGCTGTTTGCCACCCTGGGAGCCAACCTCGGCGCCCTCATCAACTACGCCATTGCCTACTACCTGGGCCGCCCGCTGGTCTACCGCTTTGCCAACAGCCGCTGGGGCCACCTCTGCCTGATAGACGAGGCGAAGGTGCAGCACGCCGAGCACTACTTCGAGCGCCACGGAGCCCTCTCCACCTTCGTGGGGCGGCTCATTCCGGCCGTGCGCCAGCTCATCTCCATCCCGGCCGGCCTGTCGCGCATGAAGCTCTCCACCTTCCTGCTCTACACCACCCTGGGAGCCGGCATCTGGAACAGCATCCTGGCCGCCATAGGCTACAGCCTGCAGTCCGTCGTGCCCGAAGAGCAGCTGCTGGCACAGGTCACCCGCTACAGCCACGAGCTGGGCTACCTGTTCATCGGCATCGGCATTTGCATCGTAGCTTTCCTGGCTTACAAAGCCAAAAAATAACACCTTATATTTACACTAAAAAAAGAATCAGAACATTATGTCCATGCACACTTGGTTTGAGTGCAAAATCAGATATGAGAAGACACTCGAAAACGGAATGACGAAGAAAGTCAATGAGCCCTACTTGGTGGACGCCCTCAGCTTCACCGAGGCCGAAGCCCGCATCATCGAAGAGATGACCCCCTTCATCAGCGGCGAGTTCACCGTGAGCGACATCAAGCGGGCCAACTACAGCGAGCTCTTCCCCAGCGACGAGGAGGCGGCCGACCGGTGGTTCAAGTGCAAACTGCTCTTCATCACCCTCGACGAGAAGAGCGGCGCCGAGAAGAAGACCTCCACACAGGTGCTGGTGCAAGCCGCCGACCTGCGCGACGCGGTGAAGAAGCTGGACGAAGGCATGAAGGGCACCATGGCCGACTATCAGATAGCCTCGGTGGCCGAAACGGCCATCATGGACGTCTATCCCTATAAATCCGACGACGCCGAAGGCCTCTCAGCCCAAGGCTGACCCCCACCCTTCGCCACTCGTCCGGACGATGAACCTATCTGAAACAGTCAGAAACAGCAAGAGAAAACAATGATTACCGAGAACCTGAAACAAGTATGGAACGACCTGCCCCCTACGGTGCGGCTGGTGGCCGTCTCCAAGTACCACCCCAACGAAGCCATTCTGGAGGCCTACGAGGCCGGCCAGCGCATCTTCGGCGAGAGCAAGGTACAAGAGCTGTGCGCCAAGCATCAGACGCTGCCTGCCGACATTGAGTGGCACTTCATCGGCCACCTGCAGACCAACAAGGTGAAGCAGCTCGTCCCCTTCGTCAGCCTCATTCACAGCATCGACTCCTACCGGCTGCTGGCCGAGGTGGACCATCAGGCCGGGCGCATAGGCCGCGTGGTGCCCTGTCTGCTGCAGATCCACATTGCCAGCGAGGAGACCAAGTTCGGCTTCAGCCCCGACGAGTGCCGCCAGATGCTGACCGAAGGAGCGTGGAACTCGCTGCTCCAAGGCCGCGTGCGCGACGGCCTGCGGATTGCGCCGCGCCCCG
>CAMGAL010000243.1 GCA_946007445.1 uncultured Mediterranea sp. | reverse complement strand
CCTTCCTCTATGCTGACATGCGCATCCGGTGTGAGAGGGCCGACAGCCTGGTCCGCAAAGAGCTGGGCGCCCGGCGGACCCAGGCAGCCGATGCCCTGGCCGACTATGTACGTACCCGCATGTGGGACGAGAAGACCGGATTCTTCTACGACATCCGACTCGAGACCGGAGAGCCTATCCGAGTGATGGGAGCCGAGTGCTGGTTGCCCTTGTGGGCAGGCATTGCCACCCCCGAGCAGGCCCAAGCCGTGATGGAGAAGATGATGGACCCCAACAAGTTCAACTCAACCTTGCCGTTGGGCACGCTGGCTGTGGATCATCCCCGCCTGCGCCCGGTGCGCGGCTACTGGAGAGGTCCTGTGTGGGTAGACCAGGTTTACTTCGGCATCACCGGACTGCGCCAATATGGCTTCAAGAAGGAGGCAGACCTCTTGCTGCGCAAGTTCATCGACCATGCACAGGGACTCACCACCGATGGACCCATCCATGAGAACTACAATCCCCTGACCGGTGAGGCACTGAATGCCCCCAACTTCGGCTGGTCTTCGGCATTAATCATCAAAATGTTGCTGGAGGAATAAGTATGAAGAAATCTATCTGGCTGGCGCTGGCCCTGATGGCTCCGTGGATGGCAGCGCAAGCTCAATTTGATGGCACTCCGATGCAGATGTCCCAGGACGATGCCAAGAACGCGGAGCAAACCCGACGGGTGGGGAAATCCCCCCATTCGGACTACGACTGGGAGAACTACGACATTCTGCACATCAACCGCTTGCCGTCGGCAGCCTCTTTCATGGGCTATCCGACCCGCGAGTTGGCACTCCGCAATGACCGGACACACTCCCCGTGGGTAGTCATGCTGAACGGCACATGGAAGTTCCACTACACCCCGCGCTCCGACCAACGTCCGATGGAGTTCTGGCAGCCGGGATACGACCTCACCGGCTGGGACGACATCCGGGTACCCTCCAACTGGGAGATGGAGGGACACGGCTATCCGTTCTATGTCGGTGCCGGCTATGGCATCAAGAAGAATCCGCCGCTCATTGCCGTTGAGAACAGCCCTGTAGGCTCGTACAAGCGCACCTTCACCCTGCCGGCCAACTGGAAGGGACAGCAAGTGGTGCTCTACTTCGGCGGAGTAGCCTCAGCCTTCTACGTCTGGGTAAACGGTGAAAAGGTGGGCTATTCGCAAGACTCGAAGACACCCTCAGAGTTCGACATCACTCCTTATGTGAAAAGCGGTGAAAACGAGGTAGCTGTCGAGGTATTCAAGTTCAGCGATGGCTATTACCTGGAAGACCAGGACTATTGGCGCCTGGCAGGCATCCAGCGCGATGTGTACGTCTATGCCCGCCCGAAGGTACACATCCGCGACTTCGAGGTAGTGACCGACCTGGACCGCACCTATACCGATGCCGACCTGCACCTCTATATTGAACTGGGAAGTGCCAACCGGGGACGTATCAAAGGTGCCGAGGTGGAAGCCGAACTGCAAGATGCCGCGGGACGTACCATCTATAAGGAACGCAAGGTCTGGAAAGGGGCCGACAGTGTGATGCACCTCATGCGCCACATCGAGAAACCGCTGCTGTGGAGTGCAGAGAAGCCGAACCTCTATCGGCTGACGCTGACACTGCGCGTAGGCGGACGGGCGCAACAGTACATTACCCGCCACATCGGGTTCCGCGAATGTGAGATACGCCATGCCCAGCTGCTGGTCAATGGAAAGCCCATCTACATCAAGGGTGTCAACCGGCATGAACACGACCCTCTGCACGGACATGTGGTGGATGAGGAGTCCATGTTGCTGGACATCCGGCTGATGAAGGAGAACAACATCAACTGCGTGCGCACCTCACACTACCCCAACGACCAGCGCTGGTACGAGCTGTGCGACCAATACGGACTCTATGTAGTGGACGAAGCCAATGTCGAAAGTCATGGCATGGGCTACAAGCCCGACCAGGCTCTGGCCAACCAACCGGAGTGGCAGAAAGCCTTTATCGATCGGACGGAGCGCATGTTCGAACGCGACAAGAATCATCCCTGCATCATCATCTGGAGCTTGGGCAACGAGTCGGGCGAAGGATGCAACTTTGCCGCCACCTACCGCTGGATTCACGAGCACGACCGCTCGCAACGGCCCGTTCACTCCGAAGACGGCATCAAGGGACCCTATACCGACATCTTCTGCCCCATGTACAAGAAGATTGATGTGCTGCTGAACCACGCCCTCTACCTGCCCACCAAGCCACTGATACTCTGTGAGTACGCTCATGCCATGGGCAACAGTGTAGGCAACCTGCAAGACTATTGGGACATCATCGAGAAGTATCCCTCCCTGCAGGGCGGCCACATCTGGGACTGGGTGGATCAGGGATTCACGGCACGACAGCCGGATGGCACCCCCTACTGGGCCTACGGAGGCGACCTGGCTCCGAAGGGCACACCCAGCTCGGCTAACTTCTGCATGAACGGTCTGGTAGCCGCCGACCGCTCACTGAAGCCTCACATCCACGAGGTGAAGAAGGTCTATCAGAACATCGCCTTCCGGCTGGCCGACTATCACGAAGGCTGGGTGGAGATTACCAACAAGTTCTTCTTCACCAACTTGAGCGACTTCGATTTCAGTTGGCGGCTGGAGGGCAACGGAGAGTTGCTGGCCGAGGGACGCATCGAGGATGTGGCTCTGGCTCCGGGAGAGAAAGCCCTGTTCCGTACCTCCTTCCCGAAAATCGATGTTCGTCCGGGTGTGGAATACTTCCTGCGCTTCAGCGCTTGCCAGAAGCAGGACGAGGGGCTCTTGAAAGCGGGCACCGAACTGGCCTCCGCCCAAGAGGCACTGCCTTTCCACCTGGCTCAGGCGGAGCCTCAGGCAGCTGTAGAAGAGGTGCACATGGAGGAGAACAGCGACCGGCTGACACTGCGAGCCGGCACCTGGCAGGTGGCTTTCGACAAGTCCACCGGCGCCCTTTGCTCCTGGCAGCAGAGTGGGCAAGAGTGGATGGTGGCTCCTTTGCGCCCCAACTTCTGGCGTCCGGTCACGGACAATGACATGGGCAACGGCATGCACCGCACCCTACGCGCATGGCGGGGAGCAGGAGCCAACGCCCGTCTGCTGCAGATGGTACACCGTCCGATGAGCCCCAGTCAGTATGAGGTAGAGTCCACCTATTGCCTGGACAGTGTGGCCGGTTCCACCTTCCGCATCACCTATCGGATGGAGGGCAGTCGTGCATTGGATGTGGAGTGTCTGTTTGTTCCCGCCCACGACACCTTGCCACTGATGCCTCGCATGGGAGTCAGCCTGACGCTGAAGCGCGAAGCCACGCACATGAGTTGGTTTGGCCGTGGCCCTCACGAGAACTATTGCGACCGAAACACTTCAGCCTACGTCGGTCTCTATCAGGCCGATGTGACCAAAGATTGCTTCCTGTATGACCGTCCTCAGGAGGCCGGCAACAAGACCGACGTGCGCTGGATGAGTCTGACAGATGCCTCTGGCCGGGGAGTGAAAGCCATCGGCCAGCCTCTGCTCAGCACCAGTGCCTGGCCCTATGACCCGGCCTCCCTGGACGAGCCGGGTGTCCGCAAGAGCCAGCGCCATCAGTGCGACGTGCGTCCCGGACAAGGCATCACCTGGAACATCGACCTGAAGCAGATGGGTGTAGGAGGTGACACCAGCTGGGGAGCCTTCCCCCATCAGCCCTATCTGATTCCGGCTGAGAGGCAATCCTTCTCCATCCGTCTCACTCCGCTTCCTTAATACCCTGCCCCAACCGTAGGCCACGGCCTACTCATCATTCAGTAGGAGGTAAACACGCATCGCAGGCGTTTACCTCCTACTTTATTATTTCGCCCCCAGTATTGCAGGGGCTGTCGTGACACCGAGACCCTGCCAGGTGAAGGTGTGGGATGTTATGCGGCTT
>CAMGAL010000242.1 GCA_946007445.1 uncultured Mediterranea sp. | reverse complement strand
AGACCTGTGTGTCTGCCCTGAATGCACAAGCATGTGTATCCGGGCGGACACACAGGTCCGCCCCTACGGGTCTTGTCATCGATAGCGAAGTCAAGGGATCTCCTATTGTATCACTCCAAATGTCGGATGAGCCGTTTTTCAACCACGGATTCGCACCGATGATACGGATAAACGTAGTATATTCCCATCTCTCCAAATCTTGGTAAATCAGCGGTTTCTAAAATTCATAAACTTGTATAACTTAAAATCTCTGCGTTCGCCCCTCGTCACTCGTAGCTTGTAGCTCTATTGGAATTGATACTCCACGGTGTGGATGGTGGCGGAAGTGGCGAAAGTGGCAATCGTGGCAATGACAGAGGTGGGCCAGCCGTTGCCGTCGAGCTGGTAAGTATAGCTCAGCAGACGTCCTCCATCGGGTTCCACTTGCTCCACCATCACCGAGGCCGGTTCGCCCAGCAGCTTGCCATAGAGGGCAGGCAGGTGCTCGCTCAGGGGGTGGAGCTCGGTCAGGAAGAGGCAGGGCACCTGGGCGGTGTTGGCTATCTCTGCTTGAGGAGTGGTGGTGAGCCGGTAGAGCTGCGTGGCTCCGCCTACGGTGTGCGTCAGGAGCATCTGCCTGTACGAGGGCCACTCTATCGTGATGCGGCTGTGCTCGGTGCCATCGGCCAGCCGTTCGACCACCGAGCGCAGGTAGTAGCGATGCTCCGTATTGACCAGGTAGTCGAAGGTGTAGCTGCGCTGCCGCTCCGTGCCCTCATTGAGCAGGCAACGGGTGGCATAGCCATCGAGGTTGAGCACGTAGCGGCAGCTGTTGCCGCGGTCGTCGGTGGCGGTGACGATGGAGTCTTGGTAGAACAGGTCGGTCGTGGTCTCCAGCAGGACGCGCTCGTCGCTGGCCTGCACGCTTTGGCGGGCTGTGTAGCGGGTGAGGCGACCCTCGGTGCAGTCGAATTGCTGCGTCAGCGTGACGGGCTGTGCGTCGCCCCGAAACACCTCGCTGAGCGTCAGCGAGCGGTAGGGCAGGGTGGGGTACTGCTGTTGCGGAACCGGTTCCTGCGGAGCCTTCTCGTCCTGGCAGGCTGTCAGCAGCCCACCGACCAGCAGGCAAGCAATCAGAACTCTCGGTATGGTCATGAGGATGTCTATTTGTCGATTTCCAGTTCGTCGCTTCGCCGGAAGGTGCTGCCCGCGGTGAGGGGTGTGAGGCGACTGGAGGAGGTGCGTGTGGAGGCCTCGGCGTCGGAGCTGCCGGCGATGAGCGAGAGGGCTCGAGCCAGCAGGGGCTCGTCGATGTGCCCCAACGGATAGAAGTGAGCCAGGTCGCTGTTTTCGTCGAGCGTGTACTGAGGGGTGAATCCGCTGCTGTAGTCGCTCTCCCACAGGCTGTTGTAGAGGCGGCAGACGAGGGGGTGCATCTCAATCATCCGCTCCTCGTTGCGGAAGGTCAGCGAGCCCATGTTCTTGCCCACCGTCTTCTGTCCTATCAGGATGACCTCCATGAAGGGGCGCAGGCAGTTGATGACCATCTCGGAGGCCGAGGCTGTATAGCTGCCCGTCAGCACATAGAGGCGGCTGAGGTCGAGGTTGCGCCCGATGCCTTGCAGCAGCGCGGGGTCGAGCATCAGCTTCTGTTCGTGCGGACGGTAGTGGGCGTTGAATACCAGGGTGCCCAGGGTGTCGCCCAGTGCGGTGGCCGGAGCCAGGATGGTGCAGAGCAGGTTGGCGCACGACACGGCTCCACCGGTGTTGTAGCGCAGGTCGAGCACCATCTCCTTCACACCCTGTTGGGCCCACAGGGCCGAGGCTTGCAGCAGCTGGCGGTTGTAGGCATCGCTGCCCGAGGTGGGGCCGGCCGTGAAGTGGTTGTAGGCCAGGTAGCCCACCGGTGTGCCGCTTACGACCGTGTGGCCGGCACAGAGCAGGGGGGTGTCGTCCACCGCCCGGGCGGCAGGCAGGGTGACGGGGTCAGGCTGCAGCTGGACCGAGTCGCCGCTGGCATCGTATTGTCCTATCCGGATTTGGGCCGCCGGACCGCTGTAGAGGCGGGTGTAATTCTCCTTGCTAATCTCCTCTCCGTCGATGGAGGCTATCCACGTGCCCCGTTGCAGCATGGCTTCCTCGGCCGGCGAACCTGCCAGGGCATAGAGCACATGGGCGTAGCTCTTCCCCTTGAGGCTGACCAGCTGGAAGTCGAATCCGTAGCTGCACGAGGCGTCTTGCAGTGCGGCGCGCGTCTGGTTCTGCAGGCTGTCGATGGTGGAGAATTTGTCTTCCGTGCTGAGCAGCGACTTGAAGAAGGTGGCCGGCGCCTGGAAGAAGTTGGCATGGTCGAAGTCAGGCATCTCCTCGTTCCAGTAATAGTGGACGCGCATGGTGTCAAAGATCCAGCGGGTCGTGGCAGTATCTTCGGCATAGGCCGCCCAGCGGTCTTCGCCGCAGGAGGCCAGGTAAAGGGGGAGCAGCAGGCTTCCCACGATGCCTATCAGTATGTTTCTTGCTTTCATGGGGGCAAAATTAGGAAATAGTTTCTTATCTTTGGCACGATTTTACGAAATAGTACATTAAAACCTACCTTATGGAGATTTCAGAGATACTCTCAACGCTCGGCATCGCAGCCCTGACGCCGATGCAGGAGTCGGCCTGCGAGGCTTGTGGGTCGGGGCGTGACGTGGTGCTGCTGTCGCCCACGGGTTCGGGCAAGACCCTGGCCTTCCTGTTGCCCCTGGCCCGGTCGCTGCGGGCCGATGTGGACGAGGTGCAGGCCGTGGTGCTGGCTCCCTCGCGCGAACTGGCCATGCAGATCGCCTCCGTCTTCAAGCAGATGGGCACCCCGCTGCGGGCCATGTGCTGCTATGGAGGCCGCCCCGCCATGGACGAGCACCGCACCATGAAGAGCTTGAAGCCGCAGCTGCTCATCGGGACGCCGGGCCGCATGAACGACCATTTGGGTAAGGGCAATTTCGATGCCACGACCGTGCGCACCCTGGTCATTGACGAGTTCGACAAGAGCCTGGAGCTGGGCTTCCAGGAGGAGATGGCCGAGGTGCTGGGCCGACTGCCGGCCGTGCGCCAGCGCATCCTGCTCTCGGCGACCGATGCCCTGGAGATTCCCCGCTTCGTAGGGGTGAACGGAGTCCGCTTGGACTTCCTGCCTGAGGCCGGTGCCGACGAACCCTCGCGCCTGCAGCTCTATCGGGTGGAGTCGCCGCAAAAGGACAAGCTGGAGACGCTCTACCGGCTGCTCTGCACGCTGGGCGAGAGTTCCACGCTGGTCTTTGTGAACCATCGGGAGAGTGCCGACCGCGTGGCGGGCTATCTGCTGGCCCACCGGTTCCCCTGCGACACCTTCCATGGCGGCATGGAGCAGGCCGAGCGCGAGAAGGCGCTCTACAAGTTCCGCAACGGTAGCTGCCCCGTGCTGATAGCCACCGATCTGGCTGCCCGAGGGCTTGACATAGAGGGCATGGAGCATGTCGTACACTACCACCTGCCCACCACGCAAGAGGCCTTCACCCACCGCAATGGCCGCACGGCGCGTTGGGAGGCCTCGGGTGCCGCCTACCTCATCCTCCACGCGGAGGAGCGCTTGCCGGAGTGGCTGCCTGCCGAGCTGGAGCTGTTCCCCCTGCCGGAACAGACTCCCCGTCCGCCCCGTCCCTGCTGGGTGACGCTCTACATAGGCCGTGGGAAAAAGGATAAACTGGCGAAAGTGGATATTGTGGGTTTCCTCTACAAGAAGGGTCGGCTGGTGCGCGAGGACGTGGGGCAGGTGGACGTCAAGGAGCACTGTGCCTTCGTAGCTGTCCGCCGCGACAAGGTGCGCCAGCTGCTTACCCTGGTGCGCGGCGAGAAAATCAAGGGCATGAAGACCTTGATTGAAGAGGCTAAGTAGTTCAGGGTTTTGTGGTTTTTATCTTTTTGCTTTTTGTCAAGAATGAGGATGCCATGACTCCACTCTGACTCCAGTGTGATTCC
>CAMGAL010000241.1 GCA_946007445.1 uncultured Mediterranea sp. | reverse complement strand
TTGCCCTCTTTGATTACGCCGTCACGCAGAATCTTTTCTTCAAGGAAATTCATGGCTCTTTTTCAGTCTGGAACGTTGTCTATTTGTTTGTTTGCAAAACTATGATTTATTTTCGAGACTAACAAGCGTTCTTATCTTAGACCGAAGCGAATGAGCTATAATCCACATCGGAGCGCTACACTTCACCTAAAGGACGGGAACAAAAACTTGCGGCCACCTGTTGCAAATCGAGGATATCTTCGTCTTCTATACAAAAACCCTTCATTGAAGCATGAATATGAAACGTATCAAAGACACGATGCGAGGAGTGCTCCTCGCCGGCCTGCTGGGCTCAAGCAGCGCTATGAAGGCACAAGCCATTACCGGCAAGGTAGTGGATGAAGAGAACCAACCCATCGAATATGCCAACGTGGCCCTGCTGCGCACGGACTCCAGCTTCGTAGAGGGAACCGTGACGGCCACCGACGGCTCCTTCCGACTGAAGGAGCGGACAGGCAGCTATCTGCTGAAAGTCTCCTCCGTAGGGTACCAGACCTTGATAGAGCAATGCACGCCCAAAGCCAACAACCTCCTGCAACTCCATGCCGGCACCGAACTGGCGGAAGTCTCCGTCACCGCCCAGCGACAACTGGTGAAAAACGAAGTGGACCGCACCACCTACGACGTGCAGGGCGACCCCGATGCCAAGAGCAGCTCCATGAGTGAGATGCTGCGCAAGGTGCCCTTCGTCACCGTGGACAGCGAAGGAAACATCACGGTGAATGGCAGCACGAATATAGCCATCTACAAGAACGGACGACCCAACCGCAACTATACCAACAATGCCAAGGACGTGCTGGCCGCCATCCCGGCCGACATAGTGAAGCACATTGAGGTGATTACCGAGCCGGGTGCCAAGTACGACGGTGAAGGGGCAGATGCGGTGCTGAACATCATCACCGACGAGCGGCACACACTGGACGGAGTGTTGGGAACGGCCAGCGCCAACCTGAACACCCTCAGGCAGCACTATGGCAACATCTACCTGACCAGCCAAATCCGGAAGTTCACCTTCAACCTGAACTACGCCGGACAACGTATCAGCCAGGCCGGCTCCAAAAACTGGAACGAGAGCGAATATCACTACCTCAGCTCCGGCCATACCTACCGCAACAGCCGCGACGGGCAGAACCCCGGCTGGCTGCACAACATCGAACTGGAGAGCAGCTACGAGTTCAACGACCGCAACCTGCTGACCGCCTCGTTCGGTGGCTACTCCTACCGGGTTGCCTATCAGGGCACCGGAGAGACCTCCCTGTGGGACGGCACCTCGCCCCTCTATTCCTACCGGGAAATTCATCCCGAGGGCACACACTCTTACTTCGACTTCAACGGGCACATCGACTACCAGCACCTGACGCGTCGCAAGGGAGAGACGGTCACCCTCTCCTACCTCCTCTCCACCACCAACAGCCGCAAGCACCAGGCGTACCAGTATGAAGAACTTTATCAGATGCCGGTTGACTATACGGCCTACGAGACCCGCAGCAAAGGCAGCTTTGCGGAGCACACCTTCCAGCTGGACTGGGAGCGCCCCTTGGCCGAACACCATAGCCTAAGCAGCGGCGTGAAATACATCTTCCGAGACAACAATAGCCGTAGCCACTACGACTACGACAACGGACACAGCACCTTCAGTGACTTCACGCACCGCACCCACATCGGTGCCGCCTACGGCGAATACCGCTTCACAGCCGGAGCCTGGAGCGCGCGTGCCGGCCTGCGCTACGAGTACTCCTACCTGAATGCAGACTTCAAGGACGGCAGTCAGGAGGGATTCGACAAGCGGCTGAGCGACTGGATTCCCTCGGCAGGCATCAGCTACCGCCTCAGCCCCAAACAGACTTTGAAACTGAACTACCTGGCCCGCATCAACCGACCGGGTATCGCCTACCTCAATCCTACGGTCAACGAGTCGCCCACCAACATATCGACCGGCAATCCCCGGCTGAAGAGCGCCCATCCGCATCTCTTCTCCTTGGCTTACATGCTGACCTTACCCAAGCTGACTGCCAACCTCTCGCTGCAATATGCCCTCAACCAATCGGGCATCAGCACCGATATTTGGGTTGACGATGACATCCGCTACTTGAGCTACAGCAACCACCTGCACCAACGTCAATGGACAGGGAGAGGCTACCTGCGCTGGACCCTCGGCCCCACCACCACCCTGACGCTGAACAGCAGCGTGCAGCACACCTTGCTCCGCAACCGTCCCATGGAGCTGGACAACCGGCGCTGGAGCTGGAGCTACTACGCCCAACTGGACCAACGGCTGCCTGCAGGAGTGAAACTATCCCTATCCAGCAACTGGCAAGAGCCGTCCATCAGCAATCTCTACAGCTACACCTCACCCCTGGGGTGCTATCAGCTGAACCTGACCCGCTCGTTCCTCAAGGAAGACAGGCTGACACTCCGCCTGGCGTTCTACTGCAGCAGTCTGGACTTCCAACCATACAGCACCCGGAAGCTACACTACACCCAAGGCGACTACACGGGATTCACCAGCATGAAGCTCCATGCCTACAACGCCAGCCTCCGCATCAGCTACCGCTTCGGTTCGCTAAAGGCCAGTGTGAAGAAGACCCACAAGACCATTCAGAACGAAGACCTTATCGGGAGGAAATAGGAATTGACGGCAATCGGTACATTCGGTTTGTCCGAAGCGACAAATATCGGATGAACCTTATGTATTGCTTTGCAAGGATGCCCAACGAAAAATCGACTTCCCTGGTTGGAGATGGAGTTGATGTCTTTTCTTTGTACCTTCGAAGGTATATCTGATTGTCACGGGTTCGGTGGTGATATTCGCGATAAAGAACAGATCCTTGCCATCGACTATCCTATGGGTGTGTACAACGGATTCCTTGCCTTCCGTAATTTGCAGTGGACGGACAACAGATGCCCCATCGCTCAACACGCTGACTCCTGCTGACTGCAACTGCTCGATTTTCCGTTGCGACTCAGGCGAGATATATACCCCATCCTCTATGATGAGTGCCTTGTAGAGGATGGTGTCGGGGGTGGTCAGAAGTCCGTCTGCGGTGGCGGAAATCCTATTTTGCAGGGCGTCGCCAGTGCATACATCCCAGTCAAGTCCATCGATGTTTTTGGGAAGTCGGTGAGTGAGTGGCTTGATGGGCACATCATCGCCGAGGAAGATGAGCACATCGGGAGCGGCCTTTCCCCTGCGCAGCATGTCCATGCTTTGGTTGATCTCTTTCCATATAGGTTTGAAGTCTTCCCACTGAGGATTGCTGCGGTTAATGGCATATTCTCGTCCGGCTACATATCTGACAGCTTGGGTGTCCGGAATGTGAGGAGTGGCACAAACCACAAACTCCTGCGCTCCCATTGAGAATGCGATGTCGGCCACACGATTCAGGTCGAGGGGTGAGTGCTGATATTCGGCATCCGTCATTGCCTCTGCCGACGCGATCTTCTTGCCGTAAAGATGTGCTGCCGACGAACAGTCCTTTACGTCGTAAGCGCCTGTTTGCTGGTAAGCCCAGAATTCGCCTTGCGGTTTCTCCACTGCCGCCTTGACGCTGATGGCATCTCCCGTGATGCACAGTGCATTGCCGATGGCCTGGGCCGTGAAATGGAGACCATTCTCAGCTGCTTTCCTCTGGAATGTGGCATAATAATAGTCGCGCATACAATCACTGATAGTCCTGCGCAAGTCTCGCAAAACCGCTTCTGTCTTTTCCAGTGACTCCACTACATATCCTGCCAAAACCGGAACGTAGTGTTGGAGGTCATAACCACGCCTTTGCTTGAACTCTTCCAACATCCGTGGTGTCCAGTTTTGCGAACCGCCCTCATGGGAGTCCATCGCAACCCCGTCCACCAAACGCTGTCCCGGGGTATTGAGCGAATCAATGATCACTTGTGCATAACTGTTCCAGTGCAGTTCCGCCGCCTCTCGCGATAGTTTGTCACACTCGTAGCCTAAAAGGTTCTGCCTGCCGTGCTTGGTTTTCGCGC
>CAMGAL010000240.1 GCA_946007445.1 uncultured Mediterranea sp. | reverse complement strand
ACACCATACGACATCGATTTGCGACTGGTATTTGCCATCCTCAACGGAAGGGTGTCCGACTCGATCAACCGGGTGCTGGGACGGAACTTCCGCCAGGCCGGACTGGACATCACGCCCGACCAGTGGACCATCCTCATCTACCTGTGGGAGAAAGACGGAGTGACCCAGCAACGGCTCTGCAACGCCACCTATCGGGACAAGCCGAGCATGACGCGCCTGCTGGACAACATGGAGCGGCAGCATTTGGTGGTGCGCATACCCGACCGCCACGACCGCCGCATCAACCTCATCTACCTGACCAAGGACGGCAAAGAGCTGGAGCAACAGGCTACTCTGATCATCAACCAGACCCTGCAAGAGGCCTTGCGTGGAATAGGACCCGAGGAGCTGGCCGTGAGCCAGGAAGTGCTGCGGAAAATCTTCTTCAACACCAAAGAATCGGCCCGAAAACCGGCTCAAAAGAAAAAAAATGCAGCGATTTCGACTGAATAATGTTTTTTTTGCACAAATAATTTCGTCTGTTAAAGAATTATGCTTTTCTTTGTGACTGAATATGCAAAGCACATAAATAATCTATAAAATACACATATATGAAAGGCTTATTGAAAAATCTGGGATTGATACTGATTGTGATAGGTGCAATTATCTTGGTGGCATGTGCATTCACAGGCAATGTGAACAACAATGGCATCCTTGGCGGCTCCCTGCTGTTGATCATTGTCGGCTTGATTGGCTACATTGTGCTGAACAAGAAGTTGGCTGACTGACATCGTCAAGACCTATCGGTACTAAGAAGAAGGCGACCCTCTGAGAGTGGTCGCCTTCTTTTTTGGGTCCTTGCCGAAATCAGTTCTCCGGCTCGGGGGTGATGAGCTTATAGCCCTTGCCGTGGATGTTGATGATCTCGATGGAGCTGTCCTCCTTGAGGTGCTTGCGCAACTTGGTGATGTAGACGTCCATGCTGCGGGCGTTGAAGTAGTTGTCGTCTATCCAGATGGTCTTGAGGGCAAAGTCGCGCTGGAGGATCTCGTTGGCATGAGCACAGAGCAGACCCAGCAGTTCGGACTCCTTGGTGGTGAGCTTGGTCTGCTTCTCGGGCGTGGCAAGTATCTGCTTCTGGGTGTCGAAGGTGAACTTGCCAATCTTGTAGACACTGCTCTCCTTGTTCTTCTTGCCACGCACGCGGCGCAGGATGGCTTCGATGCGGAACGTGAGCTCCTCCATGCTGAAGGGCTTGGTGATGTAGTCGTCGGCACCAATCTTGAATCCCTCCAGGATGTCCTCCTTCAGCGTCTTGGCCGTAAGGAAGATAATGGGGATCTCGGCATTGGCGGCACGCACCTCCTGTGCCAGGGTGAATCCGTCCTTCTTGGGCATCATCACGTCAAACACACAGATGTCATACTTGTTTTTCAGGAAAGCCTTGTAGCCGGCTTCTCCGTCGGGATAGAGCTCTGCCACGTAGCCTTTGGCCTGCAGATACTCCCTGAGCAGCATACCCAGGTTCTCGTCGTCTTCGCACAACAAAATACGCAGTTTTTCTTCCATATCGTTCTAATTTTTAAGTAATGGTAATGCTATGATGAATTTGGTGCCTACGCCCAGCTCACTCTCGGCACGGATGGTGCCCTTGTGGTCCTGGATGATCTTCTTCACATAGGCCAGTCCCAGGCCGAAGCCTTTCACGTCGTGCAGATTACCGGTATGCACGCGGTAGAACTTATCGAATATCTTCTTCAGATTCTCCTTCTTGATGCCGATGCCGTTGTCCTGCACCTCGATGCAGAGCTTGCCGGGTTCGTTCCAGGTCTTGACAAAGAGGCGCAGGTCTTCGTCGGGCTTCTTGTACTTCACGGCATTGTCCATGAGATTGAACACCACATTGGTGAGGTGCATCTCGTCGGCAAAGATGATGGGGTCGTCGGCGGCAAGGTCGGAGTCTATGGTGCCGTTGTAGCGCTCCACCTTGAGGGTGAATGTGTTGATGACGCCGTGTATCAGCTCGTTGGCATCGAGTTCCTTCATCTTGAGCGTGGCCTTCTGGCGGTCGAACATGGACATCTGCAGCACCTTCTCCACCTGGAAGCGGAGACGCTTGGTCTCGTCGTTGATGACGCCCGAGATGTGCTGGAACATGGCAGGCGACTTGCCCACGGCGGGGTCCTTGAGCATCTGGGCAGCCAGCGAGATGGTGGAGATAGGGGTCTTGAACTCGTGCGTCATGTTGTTGATGAAGTCGTGCTTCATCTCGGTGAGCTTCTTCTGGCGGAAGACGATGTAGATGGTGAAGATGAAGGTGATGAGCAGCACGAAGGTGAAGATGACCGACGGGATCATGAAGGTCACCGAGCTGAAGATGTAGCTGCGCCGGCCGGGGAAATGAACCTTAACCACACTCATGCGTGCGGGAGGGTCGTTGAGGAAGAGCGGCTGGGCATAGGTCTCCTGACTGCCTTGGTCGTCGTAGTCGGAGCAGCGGTACACCTCGCGTCCGTCGCGGTCCATCACGCGGAAGTGATACTTCAGGTCGATGCCGTTGTCTATGAGGCCGGAGTTGATGTACTGGTCGAGGTTGCGGAAGTTGACACGCTCCTCGATGGGGCGGTCGCTGGCTTTGTAGATCATCTGCCACACCACCTCATCGACCAATGCCCGCTGATAGAGGTAGCGGTTCTTAATCATGTCGGCCAGCGAGCGCGAGGTCTGCGGAATGGTCTTGGTGCCATGCTTGCGCGAGATGACGGCACGGGGCAGCTGCGTGGCATTGGGGGCAATCTTCCACTCGATGGAGGAGTGGATGGAGCCGTCGGGCGAGGTGACAGTGAAGCGCTGTGTCTGCACGCTGCTACCCTTCATGCGCTGGTCCCACGCCTGCTTCTCGGCCTCGGTGATGTCTTCGCGCAGCCAGCGGTCCACCTCTTCCGATTCCACATACTTGGAGGCAGTCATCAGTGCCCGCTTCACGGACTCGTCGAACTGCTCGTTGCGCATCTTCACCATCTCCTCGATGTAGCTGATCTGCAAGTAGAGCAGGCTCAGGAAGGAGAGGCCCATCACGACACCTAATATCCAGATAGTTGACTTTTTCATGCTGCAAAATTAACAATCCCTAATTAACATTCCTAACGGATTAGTCTAATTTAACCCCGTCTTGTCAGTATTTAACCTCGGCCGGGTCTCCAAGGCTTCATTCTGCACATAACAACGACCCCAAAGCCGTTTTGTTTGCAAAAATAAGAAAAATTTAAGTGAGTTATTCACATTTGCCCCGAAAAAAAAAGCCGCAAGCATGAATCGTGCTTGCGGCTGGTATTTCGGAGTTTATTTGAAATTACTCGTCAGCCTGCTTGGCTTCGAACTCCTTGATGAGCTTGTCCTGCACGTCGGTGGGAACCAATTCGTAGCTGGCAAACTTCATGATGAACGAAGCACGGCCACCCGTCAGAGAGCTGAGCGAGGTGGAGTAGGTGGACATCTCCTTGAGAGGCACCTTGGCGGCCAGCTTCTCGTAGCCGGCTTCGCTGCTCATGCCCATAATCATGCCTCGACGGCCCTGCAGGTCGCTCATCACGTCGCCCATCTTGTCGCTGGGCACAAAGACTTCCACGTCATAGATGGGTTCCAGAATCTTGGGACCGGCATTGCGGAAGGCTTCGCTGAAGGCGTTGCGTCCGGCCAGCATGAAGGAGATTTCGTTGGAGTCAACCGGGTGCATCTTGCCGTCGTAGACGATGACACGCACGTCGCGGGCATACGAACCGGTCAGCGGGCCTTGCTCCATGCGCGACATGACGCCCTTCAGGATGGCCGGCATGAAGCGGGTATCGATGGCACCACCGACTACGGAGTTGACAAACACCAGCTTGCCGCCCCACTCCAAGGGAATCTCTTCGGTACTCTTGACGTTCATCTTGAACTCCTGGCCGCCGAAGCGGTAGGTGTCGGGGGCAGGCATACCCTCGTAGTAGGGTTCCACGATGAGGTGTACCTCACCAAACTGACCGGCACCACCCGACTGCTTCTTGTGGC
>CAMGAL010000239.1 GCA_946007445.1 uncultured Mediterranea sp. | reverse complement strand
CCCAGCGCCGCGTGGGCGTCTGCCTCGACACCTGCCACCCCTTCACGGCCGGCTACGACCTGGGGGGCGAGTACGACCGCGTCTTCGACGAGTTCGAGGCCGAGGTGGGCTTCCGCTACCTGCGAGCCATCCACCTCAACGACTCCAAGAAGGCCCTTGCCTCGCATGTGGACAGACACGACAGCATCGGTCGGGGGCTGATAGACCTCAGCTTCTTCCGCCGCTTCATGCAAGACCCCCGGTTCGACGATATGCCCATCATCCTGGAGACCCCCGACGAGTCGCTCTGGGCGGAGGAGATCCGGCTGCTGCGCAGTTTCGAGTGACCATCCTATACCAACCTGTTTCGTTTATGAAGAAGATTATCAACCCCTGGAAAGATATGCCCGGCTACAATTGCTTCGGCTGCTCGCCCGACAATCCCGCCGGTGTCAAAATGGAGTTTTACGAAGAGGGCGACGAGGTAGTGAGCATATGGCGTCCCCGTCCCGAATACCAAGGCTGGCTCAACACGCTGCATGGCGGCATCCAATCCGTCCTGCTCGACGAGACGTGCGGGTGGGTTGTCTTCCGCAAGTTGCAGGTGGCCGGCGTCACCTCCAAGATGGAGACGCGCTATCGCCGTGCCGTCTCCACCGACGATAGCCACGTCGTTGTCCGTGCCCGCATTGTCTCGCAGAGCCGCAACCTCGTGGAGGTGGAAGCCAAGCTCTATGACGAGCAGGGCCGACTCTGCACCGAAGCCCTCTGCACCTACTTCTGCTTCTCCAAAGAGAAGTCACTGCAGGAGATGCACTTCCGCAGCTGTGAAGTGGAGCCGGACGAGGTGCTGCCTCTGTTTTGATAGGGTTTCACGGGTGGAAACAAGCCGTTTACGCCGGCTAAACAACCTGTTTACCGGGTATAAACATTGTGTTTTTTGAATGACTAAATCCAGATAGAAAGAATGACATACCGCATTACACCTCCCGACGCGCTGAACGCGCTGGTTCGGCTGCCGGCTTCCAAGAGCATCAGCAACCGGGCACTCATCCTCCATGCCTTGTCTGGCGGCCGCATTGTACCCTCCAACTTGAGCGACTGTGACGACACGCGTGTCATGGTGCGGGCCCTCGACGGCCCGCACGAGGTGATAGACATCCTTGCGGCCGGCACGGCGATGCGCTTCCTGACGGCTTATCTCAGTGTGACACCCGGCACCCGCCTGCTCACCGGCACGGCCCGTATGCAGCAGCGGCCTATCCGTATCCTGGTGGATGCGCTCCGTTCGCTCGGAGCAGAGATTGCGTATGCCGGCGAGGAGGGCTATCCGCCTCTGCACATCACGGGTGGCCGGCTGACCGGGTCGCAGGTGAGCATATCGGGTGGTGTCAGCTCGCAGTATATCTCGGCCCTGCTGATGGTGGGTGCCGTGCTGCCCGAAGGGCTCCTGCTGCAGCTGACGGGCGACATCGTGTCGCGCCCCTACATCCGACTGACCATGCAGCTGATGCGCGAATATGGTGCCCGCACCGAGTGGATAGACGATCAAACCATCCGGGTGGAGCCGGGCGGCTATCGGGATGTCCCCTTCTTGGTGGAGAGTGACTGGAGTGCCGCATCCTATTGGTATGAGATACTGGCCTTGCGGGGAAGGGGAGAGGTGCTCTTGCCGGGCCTTTTTGCATATAGCTATCAGGGCGACAGCCGGGGTGCGGAGGTGTTTGCGCGGCTGGGCGTGCAGACGAGTTTCACCGACGAGGGTGTGCGGCTGACGTGTGGCGGAGAGCCTGTCAGCCGTCTGGAGGAGGATATGGTGGATATTCCCGACTTGGCGCAGACGTTCGTTGTGACCTGCTGCCTGATGGGGATTCCTTTCCGCTTCAGCGGCTTGCAGAGCTTGCGCATCAAGGAGACCGACCGCTTGTCGGCCTTGGAATGTGAGCTGCGCAAGTTGGGATATGTGCTGCATACGGAGCAAGACAGCATCCTGTGGTGGGACGGCACGCGGTGTGAGGCAGAGGCGGCTCCTGTGATAGCCACCTACGAAGACCACCGCATGGCAATGGCTTTTGCTCCGGTTTGCCTGGTCAACCGGGAGATACGGATTGCCCATCCGGCCGTGGTGAGCAAGTCCTATCCGCGCTATTGGGACGACCTGCGTCTGGCCGGATTCAGCGTGTGCGAATCAGATTCATGAACTCTTCGCGGGTCTTGGCCTGATTGAAGGCTCCCGTGAAGTCGGATGTCGTGGTGATGGAGTTCTGCTTCTCCACGCCGCGCATCTGCATGCACATGTGGCGTGCCTCCACGACCACCATGACTCCCAGCGGATTGAGCGTCTCCTGAATGCACTCCTTGATCTGCAGCGTCATGCGCTCTTGTACCTGCAGGCGGTGGGAGAAGATGTCCACCACGCGGGCTATCTTGCTGAGCCCTGTGATGTAGCCGTTGGGGATATAGGCCACGTGTGCCTTGCCATAGAAGGGCAACATGTGGTGCTCGCACAGGGAAAAGAAGTCGATGTCTTTCACGATGACCATCTGGCTGTACTCCTCTTTGAAGCGCGCCGAGCGCAGCACTTCGTGCGGATCCATCTGGTAGCCGGCCGTCAGGGTGAGCATGGCCTTGGCTACCCGTTCGGGGGTCTTCAGCAGTCCTTCACGCGAGGCATCTTCGCCCAGGAGGGTCAGGATGCGTTGGTAGTGTTCTTTCAGTTCGTCTAAATGGGGGGAGTTGATTACTTCTTTTCCTAACATGATGATTCTTTTGATTACTCGTAACTGATGTTGATGTGGTCCTTGACGATGGATACTTCCTTGAACTCGCCGGTGGCACGCAGACGACGCATCATGGCATCGGCCTCCTCAATGCTGCGGAAGTCGCCTGCCCGACAGAGCCAACGGGGCGGGTTGAACGTGGTGTACACCGCCAAGTCGGGGAAGAACGTGCGCACCTTGGAGGCGACGGAGTGTGCCTCGTTCTTGGCCAGTCGGGTGTTGTTGCCGGCATAGACTTGCACGCGGTAGCCGGTGCTCTTCACTATCTTGGCTTCGGCGCCTGTAGCTCCCGGTGCGGGGACAAACTCCGAACCAATGAGGGCCGTGATGCGCTCGTCCTGATGGATGGTCACCTTGCCTTGGCCGGGCACGTCGCGTTGCAGACTTTTGACGATGTGGTTTTGAGCGGCAGCCGATATGGCAAACAGGGCCAGCCCTAAAGCAGCAAATCGTTTCATGGAATGTGTGGACATATAGTTAAGTGAATGGGTCAAACGAACACAGAGGCACCGAGAGGCGGAGAGGGGAATCCCCCTCTTTCCGACCCCTCCGTGTCCCTGTGTGGCGGCAGGCGCCTGAGGTTTAGTTGAAGGCGTCGATGATGCCCTTGAAGTCGGCCACCTTGAGAGCGGCGCCGCCAATCAAGCCACCATCCACGTCGGGATTGGCAAAGAGCTCCTTGGCATTGGAGGGCTTGCAGCTGCCACCATAGAGGATAGAGCAGTTGTCGGCCACTTCCTGACCATACTTCTCGGCTACAGCCGAACGGATGAAGGCGTGAATCTCCTGTGCCTGCTCGGGAGTGGCGGTCTTGCCGGTACCGATGGCCCATACGGGCTCGTAAGCCAGGATAATCTTCGAGAAGTCCTCGGCAGAGAGCGAGAATACAGAAGCCAGCTGAGCGGCTACGACCTCATTCTGCTTGTTGGCTTCACGCTCTTCCAGCACTTCACCGATGCAGAAGATGGGAGTCAGGCCGTTGGCCAGAGCCAGCTTCACCTTCTCTTCCAGAATCTCAACAGTCTCGTGGTAGTAGGCACGACGCTCGCTGTGACCCAGGATGACGTACTTGGCACCCGTAGAAGCGACCATAGCGGCAGACACTTCACCGGTATAGGCACCCGATACCTTGTCGGCACAGTTCTCGGCACCTACGCCAATCTTGGCGGGGTCAACCAGCGGAGTGACCGAAGCCAGGTGGATGAAGGGAGTGCTGATGATGCCATCGCACTGGGGTTGCTCGTTGGCCTAAGCCTCATTCAGTTCTATTG
>CAMGAL010000238.1 GCA_946007445.1 uncultured Mediterranea sp. | reverse complement strand
GAGCGGCAGCAGCCAGCTGACATTGGCAGCCGTAGCCAAGATGGGAATGGAGAGCAGCACATAACCCGAAGCCATGACAATCAGACCTGACTTGATGGTCGCTTTGTAGTTTTGGGTACGGTCGGCAATGATACCACCTACAAGGCTCAGGATGTAGATACCGGCATAGAAGAAAGAGTAGATGGTACCGGCCGTCTCTTCAGCCAAACCGAACTTGGAGCAGAGGAACAATACGAGCACGGCATTCATGATGTAGTAGCCGAATCGTTCGCCCATGTTGCTTAAGGCCGCAGAAATCAGACCTTTAGGATGATTTTTGAACATAAATGAAAGGGTTTAACAGGTTAATAATGGTTTATAGTTATTTTGAGAGGCAAATCTACTCATAATATTTGGAACTATCACTAAAAAAGGGCACAAACTTCCGCCTTCGCCTCGCGAATGAGGTCGGCAGGAGCCAACTTCATCTGCAACCCCCGCTGACCGGCACTGATGTAGATGTAGGGAAAGTCCAGACAGGTGGAATGGATGTAGGTGGGAAAGGGCTTCTTCATGCCAATGGGGGAGCAGCCTCCCCGGATGTAGCCGGTCAGGGGCAGCAGCTCCTTCATCGGGATGAGGTCGCACTTCTTGTTGCCGGAGGCCTTGGCGGCCAACTTGAGGTCCACCTCTTGTTCGCCGGGGATGACGCAGACGAAGTAGCCGCTCTTGTCGCCATGCAGCACGAGGGTCTTGAACACACAGCGAATGTCTTCGCCCAGACTGGCGGCCACATGGGTGGCGCTGAGGTCGCTCTCATCCACCTCGTAGGGGATGAGTTCGTAGTGTACGCCGGCCTTGTCCATCAGGCGGGCTACGTTGGTTTTCTTGATATTCTTGGTTGCCATAGTCACTTCATTGAGAGTTCGTCTTTCAGGAATTGGGCCGTGTAGCCTACTCCACCGCCCACCACCTCCTCGGGGGTGCCGTGCGCCACGAGCTGTCCGCCGCCTCGCCCGCCTTCAGGGCCCATGTCTATCAGGTAATCGGCCGCCTTGATGACGTCCAGGTTGTGCTCGATGACGATGACGGTATTGCCTTTGTCCACCAGACGGTTGAGCACACCGAGCAGCACGCGGATGTCTTCGAAGTGGAGGCCGGTGGTGGGTTCGTCGAGGATATAGACGGTCTTGCCAGTATCGCGCTTGGCCAGTTCGGTGGCCAGCTTCACGCGTTGGCTCTCACCGCCGGACAGGGTGGTAGAGGATTGCCCCAACTTGATGTATCCCAAGCCCACATCCTGCAGGACCTTGATTTTATGGAGTATCTGAGGCACATTCTCGAAGAACTCGACAGCGCGGTTGATGGTCATGTCGAGCACGTCGGCAATGGACTTGCCCTTGAATCGCACCTCCAGGGTCTCGCGGTTGTAGCGCTTGCCGTGGCACACCTCGCAGGGCACATAGACATCGGGCAGGAAATTCATCTCGATGGTCTTATAGCCATTGCCCTGGCAGGCCTCGCATCGTCCGCCGCCCACGTTGAACGAGAAGCGACCGGGCTTGTAGCCGCGCATCTTCGACTCAGGCAGGCCCACGAAGAGGTTGCGTATGTCGGAGAAGACTCCCGTATAGGTGGCGGGGGTGGAACGGGGTGGGCGCCCCAACGGCGACTGATCGACATTCACCACCTTATCTATATGCTCCATACCCTCGATGGAGTCGTAGGGCAAGGGGTCTTGCAAGGAGCGGTAGAAGCGCTGCGAGAGGATGGGTTGCAGCGTGTCGTTGATGAGGGTGGACTTGCCGCTGCCCGACACGCCGGTGACGCATATCAAGGTGCCGAGCGGGAAGTCCACATCGACGTGACGGAGGTTGTTGCCGCAGGCCCCGCGCAGACGGAGCCAATGGCCGTTGCCTGTACGCCGCACGGCAGGAACCTCGATGCGCAGGTCGCCCTGCAGATAGCGCGAGGTGAGCGTCGAGGTCTGCAGCATCTGCTTCGGCGTGCCGGCAAAGACCACCTCGCCGCCCAGCCGGCCGGCCTTGGGTCCCATGTCCACCACATAGTCGGCAGATTGCATCATATCCTTGTCGTGCTCCACGACAATCACCGTATTGCCCAGGTCGCGCAGTTCCTTCAGGGAATGGATAAGGCGCAGGTTGTCGCGCTGATGCAGGCCGATGCTGGGTTCGTCGAGGATGTAGAGCACATTGACCAGCTGCGAACCTATCTGCGTAGCCAGCCGGATGCGTTGGCTCTCACCGCCCGATAGCGACACCGAGTTGCGGTGCAACGACAGGTAGTCGAGGCCCACATCGAGCAGGAATTTCAGGCGGGTGCGTATCTCTTTTAGTATCTCGGCGGCTATGAGCCGCTGCTTGTCGCTGAGTTGCTCCTCTACGTGGCAGGCCCACTCATAGAGCTCGCTGATGTCCATGGTGGAGAGTTGGAAGATGTTCTTGTCGCCTATGCGGTATGACAAGGCTTCCCTGTTGAGCTTGGCACCGTGGCACTCTGGGCAGACGGTGGTCTTGGCAAACTGCTCGGCCCACTTCTGCGCCGTGGCAGAGAGGTCGCGCTCTTGCAGCGATTGGATGTACTTCACCACGCCATCGAAGGTGACAAAGTAGTCGGACGAGGTGCCTATCAGCTCACTCTTGATGCGGATGCGTTCGTTGCAGCCGTAGAGTATCTCGTCGATGGCCTCCTCGGGCAGGTCGGCCATGGGGGTCTTCAGCGAAGCGTCGTACCGCTCCAATAGGGCATCTATCTGCCAGAATATCATGGAGTTCTTGGCCTTTCCCAACGGAGCGAAGGCCCCTTGGGCGATGGAGAGCGAGCGGTCGGGGATGACCTTGTCGATATCTATCTGACTCACCACTCCCAGTCCCTTGCACTTGGGGCAAGCCCCCTGCGGAGAGTTGAAGGAGAAGTTGTGCGGAGCGGGTTCGCGATAGGCCATGCCCGTGACAGGGCACATCAGCCGCTTGCTGTAGTGGCGCACCGAGTGGGTGTCGGCATCGAGCACCAGCATGAGCCCGTCGCCTTGGCGCATGGCGGTGGCCACACTGCTCTTCAGACGTACATCGTCCTTGTCTTGCACGGCCAGCTTGTCGATGACCACCTCGATGTCATGATTCTTGTACCGGTCGAGTTTCAAGCCGGGCAGGGCTTCGCGCATCTCACCATCCACGCGCACATGGAGGTAGCCCTTCTTGCGCACCTGCTCGAAGAGCTCCTTGTAGTGTCCCTTGCGGTTGCGCACCAGCGGAGCCAACAGGTAGATGCGCTTCCCCTGATACTCCTCCAGAAGGCGCTCCACAATCTGCTCCTCGGAGTACTTCACCATTTTTTCTCCCGAGAGAAAAGAATAGGCCTCGCCTGCGCGGGCGAAAAGCAGTCGCAGATAGTCGTATATCTCGGTCGTGGTACCTACCGTAGAGCGGGGATTCTTGTTGGTGGTCTTCTGCTCGATGGAGATGACAGGACTCAGCCCCGTTATCTTGTCCACATCGGGCCGCTCCAGGTTGCCCAGAAAGTTGCGGGCATAGGCCGAAAAGGTCTCGATGTAGCGTCGCTGCCCCTCGGCATAGAGGGTGTCGAAGGCCAGCGACGACTTGCCGCTGCCGCTCAGTCCGGTGATGACCGTCAGGCTGTTACGCGGTATCTGCACATCGATGTCTTTCAGATTGTGTACGCGTGCGCCGTACACATTGATGTATTCTGTTTGTTGCTCTTTCATCCCAACTTTGGTTTTCTGTCATGCAAAAATAGCGGTTTCTGCAGGAATATCGGTAGAAATGCCGAACTTTTTCTTAACTTTGCCCCCCACATCAGGTATTACTCCTATTCAATAATTGACCGAATGAAGAAAATAAATCGCATAATGTGTGCCTTGTTGCTGGCCGGGCTGTCGCTTCCCGTCCTCCGGGCGCAAGAGAACCAATCCTACATCCTGCATGTCGTCGAGAAGGGGCAGAGCCTCTATTTCATCGCCAGTATGTATGGAGTCAGCCAAGAGGAGATAGTGCGCCTCAACCCCGGCAGCGACCAGCGCATCT
>CAMGAL010000237.1 GCA_946007445.1 uncultured Mediterranea sp. | reverse complement strand
CCGCATGCCCGACTGCCCCCTGTTGCACGAGTTGCTGGCACAGCTCGAGGCACCGCTGATGATAGCCTCGCTCCCCCTGGACGAGGGCGAGGAGGTGGAATACCTTACGGAGCCTGAACTGATTCACGAAAAGTGGGGTGAGCTGGTCGAACTGGTCATCGATGGAGGCACTGGCGGCAGCGAAGGCTCCACCGTGGTGGACTGCACAGCGGGCGATGCGGAGATTGTGCGCCAGGGGGTAGGCTGGCTGCAGGAGTGAGCGGCAGGGGAGTGAGCGAAATTTTTGTATCTTTTCTGGGTGGTAGTGTGGAAAAAAGCGTTACCTTTGCAGCCGCAAATCGTGATTTTAAACTGATCATATAACGGCAAAGACAATGTGGCTTCTGTTAGCATTTCTATCGGCTACGCTCCTGGGCTTCTATGATGCCTTTAAGAAGCAGTCGCTCAAGGACAACGCGGTGCTCCCCGTGCTGTTTCTCAATACCATCTTCTCCAGTTTGGTCTTCCTGCCCTTTATCCTCTTGTCGGTTGCTGCCCCGGCGCTGCTTGAGGGAAGCCTGCTGTATGTCCCCTCGGCATCGTGGCAGGCGCATGGACTGATTCTGCTCAAATCGCTTATCGTACTCTCTTCGTGGATTCTGGGCTATTTCGGCATGAAGCATCTGCCGCTCACCATCGTGGGGCCTATCAACGCCACGCGCCCTGTGATGGTGCTTGTGGGGGCTATGTTGCTCTTTGGCGAGCGGCTCAACCTCTATCAGTGGGTGGGTGTGCTGCTGGCTATTGCTTCGTTCTTCATGCTGAGCCGCTCGGGCAAGAAAGAGGGTATCGACTTCAAGCACAACTGCTGGATACTCTTCATCGTGCTGGCTGCTGTGATGGGGGCTGTGAGCGGGCTGTATGATAAGTATCTGATGAAGCAGCTGCCACCGATGCTGGTGCAGGCCTGGTACAATCTGTATCAGGTGCTCATCATGTGTCCGGTCATTCTGCTCCTTTGGATGCCTATGCGCAAGCAGAGCACCCCGTTCAGCTGGCGCTGGACCATCATCCTGATCTCGCTCTTCCTCTGTGCCGCCGATTTTGCCTATTTCTATGCGCTCAGCCTGCCTGGCTCGATGGTGAGCATTGTCTCGATGGTGCGCAGGGGCAGCGTAGTGGTGTCGTTCCTCTTTGGGGCCTGGGTGTTCCGCGAAAAGAACCTCAAGAGCAAGGCGGTGGATTTGATTCTGGTGCTGATCGGTATGTTCTTCCTCTACTTGGGTAGCCGCTCGTGAGGTAACAATGTGTAAACTAACCAACTTGAAAACAGATAAACTGAATAAAACGATATGAACCGTAGATACTGGATGATGATGGCCCTGCTGTGTGGCCTCTCGGTAGGCCTTTGGGGCCAACCGCTCGTGATGCAAACAGCAGAGGAGATGCCCGCTGTGGATGAGAAGTCTGCTATGGATGTGCCGAATGGGATGGGATGCGGGGAGCGCTTTGTGGCGATGCCCGACTCACTCTCGCCCATGCTCTCAGCGGTAAACCGGGCCGACCTGGTGGATTTTATGGCCAATGGCATGAAGGCCGAGGTGAACAACCGGCTGGCTGGGCGCACCAGCATGACGCAACTCACCCCCACCTACCTGCGGCTACAGCACAGCGACCTGGCCGAGTGGCAGATGAAACTGCTCACTACGCACGAGGGCGACACGCTGATTTGTGTGGCTCAGACGGTGCGCACACCGGTGGTGGACAGTCACCTGCTACTCTTCGACAGCCGTTGGAATCCCCTGCCGCTGGAGCAGGTCATGCCTCAACCACCACAGCTCAACGATTTTCTCTCGCCCGAGGCACACTCCATCCTCCAGTCGCAGCACGCTTTGGCTATCCTTCTGCTGACCGAGGCCACTTTCTCTGCTGACGAAGAGCTGCTGGAGATTCGTTATACCACACCCGACACCATTGACGAGGAGGTCCGCAAGCGACTGGAACCCTATCTGCATTCCCCGCTCACCTACCGCTGGCAAGGGGAGCGCTTTGAACGCATGCCATGACATGCCATGAAATGATAACTCTATTCTCATAAACATAAAACAGCTTACTAAAAATGAAAAAATCCATGAAAATCTTCGGGCAGAGCCTCTCACGCCAGACGCTGCTCAACGAGGTGAAAGACTACCTGATGATAGCTCTCGGACTGCTACTCTACGGCATTGGCTGGACCATCTTCTTGCTGCCCAATGACATCACTACGGGTGGTGTGCCGGGTATTGCCTCTATCGTGTTCTTTGCTACAGGATTCCCCGTGCAGTACACTTACTTTGCAATCAACTTTATCCTGTTGATTCTCTCTATCAAGGTGCTGGGCTGGAAGTTCAGCATCAAGACGGTCTATGCGGTCTTCACCCTCACCTTTATTACAGGTCTGCTTCAGCAATTCACGCAGGATCTGCATCTGCTGCATGACCAGCCCTTCATGGCCTGCGTCATCGGAGCCTCTTGCTGCGGACTGGGCATCGGACTGGCCTTCTCACACAACGGATCTACGGGCGGTACGGATATCATTGCGGCCATTATCAACAAGTACCGCGATGTCACCCTGGGACGCGTCATGCTGATGTGCGACCTCATCATCATCTCGTGCGGCTACTTTGCCTTGCAGGACTGGGAGAAGGTGGTCTATGGCTATGCCACGCTCTACATCTGCAGCTTTGTGCTCGACCAGGTGGTCAACAGTGCCCGCCAGTCGGTGCAGTTCTTCATCATCAGCAAGAAGTATGAAGAGATAGGCCACCAAATCAACGAGTACCCTCACCGGGGTGTGACAGTCATCCACGGCGAGGGTTTCTATAGCGGTGCCGACGTGCGCATCCTCTTTGTGTTGGCCAAGAAGAGCGAGTCGAACGTCATCTTCCGGCTCATCAAGGACATCGACCCCGACGCCTTCGTGTCACAGAGTGCCGTCATCGGTGTCTACGGCAACGGCTTCGACCGCATCAAGGTAAAGTAGTGACCTTGGGCTTCAACTCGTCGGGCGACTCACGCGTGTAGAGCTCCACCGCCGGTGCCTCCCGCTCGAAGAGGTCACTTATCTGCTTGGGTTCCAGCTTCAGTGTCGGTTGGAAGGCTTGGTCATCACGCATATACTCCAGCAGGGAGGCACGCATCTGTCGGGCCACCACCCTACTCTCCAGCCGGCTGCTGAGGTCCATGGTCGTCATCAGCAGGCGTCCGTTCAGCACGCGGGCCTCTATCATCATGCCCAGCTTGCGGCTCAGGTGCCAGGTATCAATGGGCTGTACAGGCGGCTGATAGCTGCGGGGAAACTCGCCCAAGTTCATCACCTGCGCCCCGTTGAGCAGCTCCCACCACTGCAGGTTGGCCCAGTCGTCGGTGGGGAAGTGGCGGAAGGCCGGATGCTCCCGTTCGATGACGGCTCCCGTGGTATGGGGCGGACGCATCTTGAACCAGCTGGTGTTCCAGAACACGGGCAGGTAGCTCTGCTTCACATCGTTGCCATACCGCACCTTGCCGGCAGCCTCTATCAGCACCTTCCCTCCTCGCTCCAGCACCTCCAAGGCACGCGCATCGAGCGTATCAGTCAGCCAGATTCCATCGGTCGTTTCGGCCTCTACCATCGAAGGCTAGGCCCAAAACTCCCAATGGTTTCGGGCCTCGGGAGCGTTGGTCGAGGTCACCTTCACCTCCAAGGTCAGCTTGCAGGGCTGCCCTATGGCCGCCAAGGGCCACTCCACCCGGCCCAGTTCGAAGTTTCTCCCCATAGGTATCTCTTCGAAAGCCAGCGTACGGTTCATCAACGGCTCACCCTCACGCAAGATGCGCATCTCGGCACGTGCTCCCTTCAGCGGTTCCCGATAGGCATTATACAATTCGACAGGCACCTGCAGGGTGTCGCTCTGCCGATAGACCAAACGCGGGAAACGGGCCAGCGGTACGATGGGCGAACAAAACTCGGTCCAATCACCAGCCGTGCAATATCCCTTCTCACGCCAGAACACATTGAGCACACCCACCAGGGCCGAGCCTTGACCGC
>CAMGAL010000236.1 GCA_946007445.1 uncultured Mediterranea sp. | reverse complement strand
AACCAACCCCCATTGCCATTCCCGGCCCCTCCTATGAGAATACTTCACCACCTCGGCAAACACCTCGTGGGCAAAGTCACCACGGTTTGTAAACTCAAAGGCACGCACACCGCCATCATAGCAGGCCTTCACCACCTTCTTAGCCACCTCTGCATCTTTGTGGTAGAACACAGGAACCATACCGGTTGAACCGATCTTGTTCAACACAGCTATCTTATCAAATTTTGCCATTTCTCTATACCTTATTATATATATGTAATCTTACGCTCCACACAGCCGGTCATCAACGCTGTACACGACCGCTGGCATCACCACCAGCCAGAGCCTCAACCTCTTCAACCGAAACCAAGTTGAAGTCCCCATTGATGGTATGCTTCAGAGCCGAAGCAGCCACAGCAAACTCCAGCGCCTCACCCTGGTTGGGCTTGGTCAGCAGACCATGGATGATACCACCCGAGAAAGAGTCACCACCACCTACACGGTCGATGATGGGGTTGATGTCGTAACGCTTCGACTCGTAGAACTCCTCACCATTGTAGATCATGGCCTTCCAACCATTGTGAGTAGCCGAGAACGACTCGCGCAGGGTTGAGATGACATACTTGAAGCCAAACTCCTTGGCCATAGCCGTAAAGATACCCTTGTAGCCAGCAGCATCCGTCTTGCCGCCCTCTACGTCAGCCTCGGGCTTGAATCCCAGACAGAGCTCTGCATCCTCCTCATTGCCGATGCAGACATCCACATACTGCATCAGAGGCTTCATGATGGACTGTGCCTTCTCCTTGGTGGAGAGCTTCTTGGGGAAGGTCTGGTGCACCGCGGCGGTCCCGCCAGGGCGCTTTGCAGCCTCACAAGCCAGCTTGGTCAGCTCAGCAGCCTTATCCGAGATAGCCGGCGTAATGCCCGACCAGTGGAACCAGTCAGCACCCTCCATGATGGCATCAAAATCGAAGTCCGTCGTATCAGCCTCAGCGATAGCAGAATGCGCACGGTCATAAATCACCTTGCTAGGACGCATCGAAGCCCCCGTCTCCAGGTAGTAGATACCCACACGGTCGCCACCGCGGGCAATGAAGTCCGTCTTCACACCATACTTACGCAATGCATTCACGGCCGACTGCCCAATCTCGTGCTTAGGCAGCTTGGTGACAAAGTAAGCATCATGACCATAGTTGGCACAGCTCACAGCCACATTGGCTTCGCCACCACCATACACTACATCAAACGAATCCGACTGTACAAAACGCGTGTTGCCCGGAGTGGAGAGTCTCAGCATGATTTCTCCCAAAGTTACGATTTTCTTTCCCATAAATAGATTATTTCGTTTTATAAATAATTAATTTCTCTTTTTTGTTTCGAATTATCACAAGGGGATAAAATAATATTAATACCCAATGAATAAATCAGTTACAACAAAAATTAGGCCAAAACCTTATCTCTCGTGTGCGAGCACAAAGGTACAACTTTTTTTGGAATACAAAAAATTATCGTATATTTGTGACGAAAAATTTAAGATTATTATTGTGTGCGCGCACAATAAAGCCCTAATTGATATAGTTTATTAACAATAAAACCAAGAAAAACAAGTCATGGAACGAGTGAGAATCAAAGATATTGCAGCAATGGCCGGCGTATCCGTAGGAACAGTCGATCGCGTCATCCACGGGCGCAGCGGCGTGTCAGCAGAGAGCAAGCTCCGGGTAGAGAAAATCCTGGAACAACTCAACTACCAGCCCAACATGTATGCCAGCGCCCTGGCCTCGAACAAGAAGTACCGCTTTGCCTGCCTGCTTCCGCAGCACGAAGACGGCGAGTACTGGAGCGACGTAGAACGGGGCATCCAGCAAGCCATCCAGACCTACTCCGACTTCCACGTCAGCCATTCGCTCACCTTCTACGACCCCTACGACTACCACTCCTTCACCGATGCCGCCAACCGCATCCTGCAGGACGACCCCGATGGAGTCCTCTTCTCCCCTACCCGTCCCGAATTCACCGGTCCCTTTGTCGTGCAACTCAACCAGCGCGCTATACCTTATATATATATAGACTCCAACGTCAGGGAGCATCCCGCCCTGGCCTTCTATGGTCAGAACTCCTACCAGAGTGGCATCTTTGCCGCACGCATGATGATGATGGCCGCAGGCAGCGAGACCAAGGAGGTAGCCATCTTCCGCAAGATCAACGACGGCATTGTAGGCTCCAACCAGCAAGAACGGCGCGAGATAGGCTTTCGCAACTACATGGAGCAGCACTACCCCGACTGCCACATCTGGGAGCTCGATCTCCACGCCAAGCGAAACGACGAAGACTTCAGCATGCTCGAGCAGTTCTTTGCCGCCCATCCCCAGCTGCACAATGGCATCACCTTCAACTCCAAAGCCTTCATCATCGGCCAGTACCTGGAGCAGAAAGGCATCACCCAGTTCCAGTTGACCGGCTACGACCTGCTGCAGCGCAACGTAGAGTGCCTGCGTCGAGGCAGCATCCTCTTCCTCATCGCCCAGCAACCCTCGCTGCAAGGCTTCAACGGCATCAAGGCCCTGGCCGACCACCTCATCCTCAAGAAGGAGGTCAACCCTGAGAACTTCATGCCCATCGACCTGCTCACCAAGGAGAATATCGACTACTACTTCAACATGTAAATATTAACTCACAACAATATGAAAACAAAATTCCTGAAAATCAATACGGCCGACAACGTGGCCGTAGCTATTGAGAACCTATCCAAAGGCGAAGTGCTCCAAATCGACGGCACCGAAGTACAGCTCCAAGAAGATGTGCCCGCCGGTCACAAGTTTGCCCTCAAGCCCTTTGCCCAGGGCGAAGACGTCATCAAGTACGGCTACCCCATTGGCCACACCCTGCAGCCCATTGCTCAGGGATGCTGGATCAACGAGCGCAACCTCAAGACCAACCTCTCCGGCCTGCTGGAGTACAGCTACCAGCCCGTAGATGCCTCGCTGCAGATTCCTAACCGCGGGCTCACCTTCAAGGGCTACCGTCGTGCCAACGGCGAGGTAGGCAGCCGCAACGAAATCTGGGTTGTACCTACCGTAGGCTGCGTCAATGGTATCGCCAGTCGGCTGGCCGACTCCCTGCGTAGCGAAACCGGTTGCCAGGGCGTAGATGCCATCATGGCCTATCCCCACAACTACGGCTGCTCCCAGCTGGGCGATGACCACGAGAACACCCGCAAGATCCTGCGCGACCTGGTGCTCCATCCCAACGCAGGTGGTGTACTGGTCGTAGGCCTCGGCTGTGAGAACAACCAGCCCGACCTCTTCCGTGAGTTCCTGGGCAGCTACGACGAGAGCCGCATCAAGTTCATGGTCGTACAGAAAGTAGAAGACGAGTACGAAGAGGGCATGAAGTTGCTGCGCGAGATCTACGATATCGCCTCACAAGACGTGCGTACCGAAGTACCCCTGAGTGAGCTGCGAGTAGGCCTCAAGTGCGGAGGCTCCGATGGCTTCAGCGGCATCACCGCCAATCCCCTGCTCGGTCTCTTCAGCGACTTCCTCGTAGCCCAAGGCGGCACCAGCGTACTCACCGAAGTACCCGAGATGTTTGGTGCAGAGACTATCCTGATGAACCGTTGCCGCACCCCGCAACTCTTCGAGCAGACCGTCAAGCTCATCAACGACTTCAAGGCCTACTTCCTGAGCCATGGCGAGCCCGTGGGCGAGAACCCCTCACCCGGCAACAAGGCCGGCGGCATCTCCACCCTCGAAGACAAAGCCCTGGGCTGCACCCAGAAGTGTGGCAAGAGCTACGTCGAAGGAGTGATGGCCTACGGCGAACGACTGCAGGTCAAAGGCCTCAACCTCCTTTCCGCCCCAGGCAATGACCTCGTAGCCGCCACCGCCCTGGCCTCGAGTGGCTGTCATATCGTCCTCTTCACCACAGGCCGTGGAACCCCCTTCGGCACCTACGTACCCACCATGAAGGTATCCACCAACTCCGCCCTGGCCCAGAAGAAGCCCAACTGGATTGAGTACCATGCCGGCGTCAACGGCGAGAGCGAACCCCAGGAGCACACCTGCGACAGCATCAT
>CAMGAL010000235.1 GCA_946007445.1 uncultured Mediterranea sp. | reverse complement strand
AGCAGGCGCAGGGCGAGGTGGTCTTCACCATTGATGCCGACCTCCAGGACAGCCCCGACGAGATTCCTGAACTCTATCGGATGATCACCGTAGAGGGCTACGACCTGGTGTCGGGCTGGAAGCAGAAGCGCTACGACCCCCTGTCGAAGACCTTGCCGACGAAGCTGTTCAATGCCACGGCACGCCGCGTGTCGGGCATCCACAACCTGCACGACTTCAACTGCGGCCTCAAGGCCTATCGGCGCGAGGTGGTGAAGAACATCGAGGTCTATGGCGAGATGCACCGCTACATCCCTTATCTGGCGAAGAATGCGGGCTTCAAGCGCATTGGCGAGAAGGTGGTACACCACCAGGCCCGCAAGTACGGCACGACCAAGTTCGGCCTCAACCGCTTCGTGAACGGCTATCTGGACCTTATCAGCCTCTGGTTCCTCTCCACCTTCGGTGTGAAGCCCATGCACTTCTTTGGTCTGCTGGGCTCGCTGATGTTCATCCTGGGCTTCATTGCGGTCGTCATGGTGGGTGTAGGCAAGCTCTACTGTATGCATAGCGGATTGCCCTACCGGCTGGTGACGGACTCTCCCTATTTCTACTTGGCGCTCACCTCGATGATTATCGGCACGCAGCTCTTTGTGGCCGGTTTCCTCGGCGAACTCATCTCGCGCAATGCCCCCGAGCGGAACAAGTATCAGATAGAAAAGACCATTTGATCATGCTTAAAGAACGTAACCCCATGATGAAGACTATGTTGTGTAGCCCTGCCCGATGTCTCTGGTTCGGGTGCCTGCTGGCCGGAGTGCTGGCCGTGCTGGTGTCCTGCTCGGAAGAGGAAGATTGCTCGATGAACGCCCGCCCCATGTTGTGGTGCAACTTTTACCACATCAATGAGGAGAGTGAACGCCCCGAACAGGTGCAGCTGCAGACCACGCTGAGCGTGACGGCTGAGGGCACTGACTCGGTCATCGTGAACCGCGAGTCCAATCCCAAACAGCTCTCGCTCCCCCTGCGCTATGCCGGCGAGGAGACCCGGCTGGTGCTCGACTATGACAACGGCGCCTATCGCGATACCATCTGCATCCGCCACACCAACACGCCCTACTATCTGTCGATGGACTGTGGCTACCAGATGAAGCAGTGGGCCAACGAGGTGGAATACACACGCCATGTGATAGACTCCGTACACATTGCTAACTCTGAACTTTCGGCTTATGAAGTGGAGAACCTTAAGATATTCTTTTAGTCTGCTGCTCTGCCTGCTCCTGGTGATGCCTGCCTTTTCCCAGCAGCGCAGTGCTTCGACTACGAACCGCTCGCAGGCGCAGAAGCGCAAAGCCAAGAAGAAGGAGAAGAAGAAGCCCGAAGTGGAGTATCCGCTCTACAACGGAGTGACCGTGGGCGTAGACCTTTGGGGCGTTGGCGGCAAGGTGATAGGCAGCGACTTCCTCAGCTCGGAGGTGTCGGTGGATGCCAACCTGAAGAACCGCTACTTTCCGGTGGTGGAGTTGGGCTACGGCCGCTCTGACTGCTGGAACGACTTCGGCATCCACTACAAGACCGGTGCACCCTACCTGCGCCTCGGCATGGACTACAACATGCTCTTCAAGAAGGCTCACGGCAACCGCCTGCTGCTGGGGCTGCGCTATGCCACGACCAACTTCAACTACGACATCTCCACGCCACCCCTTGACGACCCTGTGTATGGCGGCTCGTATGGCAATCCCAATCTGGAGGACCCGGTTTGGGGCGAGAGCCTCCCCTTTGTCCACAAGGGGCTGAAGGGGAAGATGAGCTGGGGAGAGTTCTGCATCGGCATCCGGGCCAAGGTGGTGGACCGCATCTTCATGGGCTGGACCATGCGCTACCGCTTCCGCCTCTCGGAGAGCATCAGCGAGCATGGCAATCCCTACTATGTGCCCGGCTTTGGCAAGTATGGCAGCAACACGTTGGGCATTACCTATACGATTAGCTATTCCTTTAAGTAGATGATATACACGTATGTCTGACGTAGAAATCTGGTTGTTGGCCGTAGGTTTGGCCATGGATTGCTTTGCGGTCTCCATTGCCAGCGGCATTATTCTGAAGAGGGTCCGTTGGCGTCCCATGCTGACGATGGCCTTCTTCTTCGGTCTGTTCCAAGGGGTCATGCCTCTGATAGGTTGGTGGGGTTCTACCTGGTTCAGCCATATCTTCGAGCAGGTAGACCACTGGATTGCCTTCGGCATCCTGCTGTTCCTCGGTGGCCGCATGGTGAAGGAGTCGCTCTGCAAGGACGATGAGGAGCATCATGAGTTCGACCCTACCTACCTGCCGGTCATCCTCACGCTGGCCGTGGCTACCAGCATTGATGCCCTGGCGGTGGGTGTCTCGTTTGCCTGCTTGGGCATTCGTCACCTGTCCGAAATCAGCTATCCCGTGCTGGTCATCGGTTGGGTCTCCTTTGTCATCTCTTGGATAGGTCTTTCCTTGGGCATTCGCTTCGGGCAGGGTTTTGCCCGTCGGCTCAAGGCCGAATTGTGGGGAGGCATCATCCTGATACTCATCGGAGTGAAGATTTTGTGGGAACATCTCTGCAACTAATAAACACATAAACACAATGAAGAAACAAAACATCCTTTGGCTTTTCCTGCTGCTCTTGGGCAGCATCTGGATTATTCGTCGGCACAACGATGCGACTCCTTTTCACAAGAACAGTGGTATGGTGTTTGGCACCATCTATCAGCTGACCTATCAGCATCCTGAAGATCTGCAGGCTGAGGTCGAGGCAGAACTGGCACGCTTCGACGGCTCGCTCTCTACGTTCAACGATACCTCCACCATTACCCGCATCAATCGGGGCGAACGGCTGGTGCCCGACTCGCTCTTCACTACCGTCTTCCGGCGTGCAGAGGAGATTTCCCGCGAGACGCAGGGTGCTTTCGACATCACCGTGGCTCCGCTGGTCAATGCCTGGGGCTTCGGCTTCAAGAAGGGACGTTTCCCCGACTCGCTGATGGTGGACAGCCTGCGCCAGTTTGTGGGCTATGAGAAGGTGTTGCTCGACTCGCTGGGCCGTGTTGTCAAGCAGGATGCCCGCACCATGCTCGACTGCAGTGCCATTGCCAAGGGTTATGCGGTGGATGTCATTGCCGACCTGCTGCAGCGTCGGGGGGTGAAGAACTTGATGGTGGCCATTGGCGGCGAGGTGGTGGTGCGTGGACACAATGAGCAGGGCCATCCTTGGCGCATCGGTATCAACCGCCCGGTCGATGATTCGCTCTCCGTCAACCAGGAGCTGCAGATGGTGCTGCAAATCACCGGTGTCGGTGTGGCTACCTCGGGCAACTACCGCAACTTCTACTATCGGGGCGGAAAGAAGTATGCCCACACCATCGACCCCACTACGGGCTACCCCGTGCAGCACCAGATTCTCTCGTCCACGGTCATAGCGCCCGACTGCCTCACGGCCGATGCCTATGCCACTTCGTTCATGGTGATGGGGCTGGAGAAGGCCAAGCAGTGCGTGGCTGCCCATCCCGAGCTGGATGCCTGCTTCATCTATGCCGACTCTATAGGAGCCTTGAAGACCTTCCTCACACCGGGGATGGAGCAGTATCTGAGTCATTGAGCTCTTGAGTTCCTGAGTCATTTCTGCAACTTGTTCCCCGAAATAATCTATTTGAATTGCAATTGTGTTATATTTGCAGGCAATTTGAAACAAAACAACGGATACAAATGGTAAAGATTACAAAAGAAGCTGCTCTGCTCTATCACTCGCAGGGCAAACCGGGCAAGATTGAAGTCGTCCCCACCAAACCTTACAGCACACAGACTGACCTCTCGCTGGCCTATTCGCCCGGCGTGGCCGAGCCCTGTCTGGAGATTGAGAAAAATCCGCAGGATGCCTACAAATATACCGCCAAAGGGAACTTGGTGGCCGTCATCAGCAACGGTACGGCCGTACTGGGGCTGGGTGACATAGGTGCCATGGCCGGCACGCCGGAGATGGAGGGCAACGGCCGGCTCATCAAGATATACCGCCGCAACGATGACATCGCCAACCAGCTCACCCCGAACCACCCCGACAACTAAGTCCCAGCC
>CAMGAL010000234.1 GCA_946007445.1 uncultured Mediterranea sp. | reverse complement strand
GAGGCCCCGGCGGGTGTCCAGAACGCGGTGTCCCCCGGGGGCCCCGAGGGTCCCCTGCGGCGTGCCGCTTATCCCGGGGTAGCCGCTGCCCACGGTGAAGTTCAGCGTGCGGCGCGAGGGGGTGTTCTTGGTGACGAGGTTGATGCCGCCACCGATGGCATCGCCGTCCATGTCGCTGGTCACTACCTTGTTGACCTCGATGGTCTGCACCATGTCGGCGGGGATGAGGTCCAGCTGCACGTTGCGGGTGTCGCCTTCGGCCGAGGGGAGTCGGTTGCCGTTGACGGTCACTGAGGTCAGGTCGGCGCTGGTGCCGCGCACCTGTCCGAAGCGGGCTTCGCCTTGGTCATACTGCACGTTGATGCCGTTGATGCGCTTCAGGGCATCGCCTATGTTGCTGTCGGGAAACTTGCCCACCTGGTCGGCGCTCACCACGTTGGTCACGCCCATGCCGCTCTTCTGCATCTGCAGGGCGCGACGCTGGGCCGAGAAGGCTCCCACCACCTCTACTTCATTCAGTTCGATGGATTCGCTCAGGGTGACGTCTTTTACCTCTACATTGCCACCGCGCACGGTGATTTTCATCTCTTTCGGTGCATAGCCCACATACGATATCTGCAGGGTGTAGGTACCGGGTTGCAGGTTCAGGGTATAGTAGCCGTCAATGTCGCTGGTCACTCCGATGTGCAGCGAGGGCACCATGACGGTGGCTCCCGGCAAGATTTGTCGTTCAGCGTCGGTGATGCGTCCTCTTACTCGTCCGAGGGCCGCATTTCCCGTACCCTCTTCGGCCCAGATGTTCATGATGCCCGTCAGGGTCATCAAGAGTGCGGCCAGAATCAGTTTTATTCCTTTCATAAAATTTATGGTTTGTTGATTTTGGGCGCAAAGGTATGGGGATGATGTTACGAAGTTGTGACGACATTGTGACGGTTCTGTTTTTTTGGGGGTCTTGACCTTTTTTGGGTGGAATCTATCAGTATATGCCGTATTATACTTATCTTTGTGCCCGTAATTTATCAGAAACAAACTAAAACTTTATCATGATGGAAAAAAAGAATCTGAAAGCAATCAATGACGCAGAACTCGAACAGGTGAACGGTGGATGTGATGCCGCAGGAGGCAGCAAATGTGCCAGCATCAATAGTGCCGCTGCGTGCATCGATGCCGGTTGCTGCTGGTACGAGAATGTGGCTTGCGTAGAACCCTCGAATGTCATCAGAGGAATGGAGTAAACCCTATGACGGTCATTTACCCATCTCCCATTTTTGGTCCTATCCATTCCCGTCGGTTGGGTGTGTCGTTGGGCATCAACCTCATGCCGGCCGACGGTAAAGTATGCACCTTCGACTGCATCTACTGTGAGTGTGGCTTCAACAAGGATTTCCGTCCCCGCCAGCCACGCCCTACGCGCGAGGAGGTGGCCCGGGCACTGGAAGCCCGCTTGCAGGAGATGAAGCAGAACGGGCCTGCTCCCGATGTACTCACCTTTGCCGGCAACGGCGAACCGACGGCTCATCCCCACTTCCCGGAGATCATTGCTGACACCTTGGCCTTGCGCGACCGCTATTTCCCGAACGCCAAGGTCAGCGTGCTGAGCAACTCCACTTTTACCCATCGTCCCGCTGTATGTGACGCGCTGAAGCGGGTGGACAACAACATCCTGAAGCTCGACACCGTAGACCCCGACTACATACAGACGGTAGACCGTCCGACGGGTCCCTACTCCGTGGAGCGCATCGTCGAGCAGTTGCAATCTTTCCAAGGACACTGCATCATCCAGACCATGTTCCTCAAAGGCACCATCGACGGAAAAGATGTCGATAATACAGGCGACCGCTATGTGTTGCCCTGGTTGGAGAGCCTCCGAAAGATAGCCCCCCAGCAGGTCATGATCTATACCATCGACCGTGAGACCCCTCACCACGACCTCCAGAAGGCCACACATGAGGAGCTGGACCGCATTGCCGACTTGGTACGTGCGGCGGGATTTGCTGTCACCGTATCCTACTGATTGCCATGCTGACCATCCGCCTTGCTCGACCGGAGGAGATTGACACCCTCATGGCACTCTTCGAGAGTGGCAAGCGCATCATGCGCCGCAGTGGCAATTTGAAGCAGTGGACGGGCAACTATCCGCCCATCGAGCAGATTGAGAGGGAGATAGCTGCCGGCTATACCCACGTCTGCATAGACGAACAAGGTCGGATGGTGGGCACGTTTGCTTTCATTCCGGGCATTGACCCTACCTATCTGAAAATCTATGGTGGTGCTTGGGTGGACGACACTCGTCCGTATGCCGTTATCCATCGGCTGGCCAGTACGGAGGAGAGCCATGGCGTGGCGGATGCCGTCTTCAGCTGGTGCTACCGGCAGGTGCCCAACTTGCGCGCCGACACTCATCGCGACAACCACATCCTCCAGCACATCCTCTTGAAGCACGGTTTCCGCTATTGCGGCATCATCTACCTGGCCAATGGTGACGAGCGCTTGGCCTATCAGAAATGCTAAGCTTGGCGATGCCGTATGCGGCTGAGCAAGAACTCCACACTCTCGCGGAACACCACCGCACGACTGAACCATAGCACGGAGGCGTAGAGCACGGCAGCCACGCCTATCTTAGCCGGCAAAAGCAGCAGCGGAGAGGCGATGGGACGAGTGACGTAGTAGGTCACGACCATCACTCCGGCAGCAAGGAGCGCAAAGGGTAGCATGTCGCGCATCACCTCCCCGAGGCGGAGCCCGATGAGGCGATGGGCGTAGCCATGCCACACCAACAGAAACAGCAGATTGAGCACCACATACGCCATCACCATGACCGGGATGCCGTAGGAGTGGGTCGCCCAAAGCGTGAACAGCTGCAGAATGCTGAGCAACAAGGTATTCCAGAGTTGGATATTGGACTTCTGCCTGCTCACTATCAGGTGCGAATAGAGTTGCTGGATGGGCAGGAAGGCACTCCACAGGCAGAGCATCTGCAGGATAGGGACACAAGGCAGCCACTTGTCGGTGACGGCCAGTACTATCAATTCGCGGGCTATCAAGGCCAAACCCAGCATGGAGGGAAAGGAAACGAAAGCCGTGAAGCGCAGCATCTTGCGGAACACCTTGCGCTGTCGGTCGGCATCGTCGGCCACCTCAGCCAGTACGGGTTGGGCTACGCTGCCCACCATGCCCGTCACGAGCGAGTAGCCCATGTAGCTCCACTTGCTGGCTTGCGTGTAGTGACCTACCTCAGCCGGCGTGAACAGGCGCCCCAGTAGGACAGAGAAGAGATTATTGTTGAGGTGGTTCACCATGTTGGTGGCCAGCATCTTGCTGCTGAAGCCTATCATGCCTCGCAGTGGGCGGAAGTCGATGTGCCAAGTAGGTCGCCACGGCGAGAAGTACCAAAAGAGCGACGTGCAGGTGGCGATGTAGGTGACACTCTGGATGGCGATGCCCCAGTAAGCCATACCCTGCAGGGCCAGGGTGATGCCCACACATCCCGAAACGAAGAGAGCGACGATTTGTGCCGTAGCCTTCTGCCTCACCAGGAGGTTCTTGAAGAGGGCGGCATTGTGTGCCGTGCCCGAACTGGAGATTAAGAATCCTAAGAAGAGTACCCGCGACAGGGGAGTCAGTTCCGGCTTGTCGTAGAAGGCGGCAATCAGTGGTGCGCAGGCAAAGAGCAGGAGATAGAGGGCGATGCCCATCAGGGTACTGAACCAGAATACAGCGTTATACTCCTCGTGCTTCACCTCCTGACGGTTGGCCAGGGTACTGATGAAGCCGCTCTCTTGCAAGGCACCGGCCAGCAGTACGAAGATGGAGAGCATTCCCACCATGCCATAGTCGGCCGGCGTGAGCAGACGGGCCAAGAAGATGCCGAAGAAGAGATTGAGCAACTGCTGGATGGCATTGCTCACTCCTCCCCACAGGAGTCCTTTGGCTGTTTTCTCTTTCAGTGAAGACATGTGGATATTTTGATTGACGATTTAACGATTGACGATTGAACGATTTATAATTAGTAAAGAAATCGTCTAATCGTCCAATCGTCAATCATTTCATTGGTTCATCATTTTGTGTTCCTCCGCC
>CAMGAL010000233.1 GCA_946007445.1 uncultured Mediterranea sp. | reverse complement strand
AATACATTCTCAAACGACTTGGTGCCGTTTTGAGCTTCCGGGTAGGTGAGCCATTGTGGGGTTAGCGGGGTGGGGGGGTGGCGGTGGCTGGGGTGTGGGCGAGGGTGGGGGCGGTGTGGGGGTGGTTGCGTAGTTGCGGGTGTTGTTGGTTGAGCTGGGCCGTCATGCGTGTCTGGAAGTGCACCTCGCCTCCGCAGCGGAGGATGGTCTGCCGCATGTTCTCGATGACTCGGGGCAGTTTGTCCGTCCCGATGTGGGGATGGGCATCTTGCAGGATGGCCGTGGAGGCACCATGCTGGCAGAAGACCTGCAGGATTTTCTCCACATTGCCGCGCTTCTTGCTACGCGTGTAGAGTTTGCCATCCGAGTAGGCTCCCGCTCCTCCCTCGCCGAAGCTGTAGTTCGATTCTGGGTCAACAGCCTGTACGCGTCCTATCTGTGCCAGGTCTTTCTTGCGCTCGTGTACATCCTTGCCTCGTTCCACCACAATGGGTCGATAGCCCAACTCGATGAGCCGCAAGGCGGCAAAGAGTCCGCCCGGGCCGGCTCCTACCACGACTACGGCCGGCCGGTCGTCTACCTGCGGGTAGTCGATGGGGAGAAACGCTGCCTTCTCGGGCATCTCGTTGATATAGACGCGTACGGTCAGGTTGATGAATATGGTGCGTTGGCGGGCGTCAATGCTACGCTTGAGGATGCGAACGGCTGTGAGTGTGGAGGCTTTCACACCCTTCTCACGCTGGAGGAACAATTTGAGTTGCTGCTCGTTGGCTGCCACTTCGGGAGTGACCCGGATTTGATACTCTGTTACCATAGTTTTTTAATGAAGAATTAATTGATTGAAGAATGAACAATTCACCCCAATACTCAAGAACATAATAGCTCACAATCTCACCCGAATAAGGTTCTGAAGGCCTCTTCTACCTTAAGGACCGGCACCAGTTCGATCTTCAGCCGGCGGGTGTCGAGACCTTGCAGGTTATATTTAGGAAGAATGAAGCGGCTGAAGCCCAGTTTCTCGGCTTCGCCAATGCGTTGCTCGATGCGGTTGACCGGACGGATTTCTCCGCTGAGCCCCACCTCGCCCGCCATGCAGACCTGTGGCTCGATGGCTACATCCATGTTGGACGAGAGGATGGAGCTGATGACGGCCAGGTCGATGGCCGGGTCGCTGACGCGCAGTCCGCCGGCAATGTTGAGAAAGACATCTTTCTGAGCCAGCTTGAAGCCTACCCGTTTTTCGAGCACGGCCAGCAGCATGTTCATGCGCCGCGTGTCGAAGCCGGTGGCCGAGCGTTGCGGATTGCCATACACGGCACTGCTCACCAAGGCTTGCACCTCGATGAGGAAGGGGCGGATGCCCTCAATGGCCGAAGCGATGGCCACTCCGCTCATGCCCTCCAGATCTTGGCTGAGCAGTAGTTCGGAGGGGTTCTCCACTTGGCGGAGTCCATCCTGGCGCATCTCGTAGATGCCGAGTTCGGCGGTACTGCCAAAGCGATTCTTGATGCTGCGCAGGATGCGGTACATATAGTGTTGGTCGCCTTCGAATTGCAGTACCGTGTCGACGATGTGCTCCAGCACCTTGGGACCGGCTATGCTGCCCTCCTTGTTGATGTGGCCAATGAGGATGACGGGCGTGTGGCTCTCCTTGGCAAAGCGCAGGATGGCCGCCGAGCACTCGCGCACCTGGGTGAGGCTGCCCGGCGAAGAGTCTACCGCTTCGGTGCTGATGGTCTGTATGGAGTCGATGATCACCAAGTCGGGGCGGGTGTTCTTGATGTGGACGAAAATCTGTTCCAGCGAGGTCTCGCAGGCGATGAGGCAGTTGCCCGACGTATGGCTCAGTCGGTCGGCACGAAGCTTCAGCTGGCGGGCACTCTCCTCACCGCTGACGTAGAGCACGCGCCGTCCGCTCATGCGCAACACCGTCTGAAGCACCAAGGTGGACTTACCTATGCCCGGCTCGCCACCAATCAGCACCAAAGAGCCCGGCACGAGCCCACCACCCAAGACCCGGTTCAGTTCGCCGTCGAGCATGTCGATGCGTGGTTCGTCGCCAGCCTCTATTTCCTCCAAAGTCAGGGGACGACGCTTGTCACGGTTCACTCCGGCCGATTCCACCAGGGCCATGCTGCGGGCGGGAGCCGTCTCCTTGCGCACCACCTGCTCCTTATAGCTGTTCCAAGCCCCGCACGCAGGGCATTTGCCCACCCACTTGGGCGACTCCTGTCCGCACTCGCTGCATACATATACTATCTTTTCTTTCGCCATAATAAACTAACGGTATCTGTTCGTTTGAGATTCGCAATCAGCTGCAAATATAGTGAAATCGGACGCAGATGAGCCATATTTTGCATATTTATGCAAGAAAAATCCTTTTTCCTGTATATATATACAGAATTACTCCTATCTTTGCCGCCGTTTTTGTATAAATATGCAAGGAATGAAGAAGAAATCGGATCGGTTGAATGCCATCAAGAAGCTCGTATCGAGCCAACACATCAGTTCGCAGGAAGAGTTGCTGCAAGCTCTCAACAACGAGGGCTTTGCCCTGACACAAGCCACCCTCTCGCGCGACCTGAAGTCGCTCAACGTGGCCAAAGCCATGACACCCACCGGGAAGTACTACTACGTGTTGCCCAACGATGTGCTCTACAAGCGGCCCGACACCACGGAGAACGGCGCCCGATGGACGAACAACGGCTTCCAGTCGCTCCACTTCTCAGGCAACATTGCCGTCATCCGCACCCGGCCGGGGTATGCTAGCAGCATGGCCTACGACATCGACAATATGGAGTATCCCGGCATACTGGGCACCATAGCGGGCGACGACACCATCATGATGGTGCTCAGCGAAGAGACCACGCCCCGACTCATCCGCCATTTCCTGGCACAAATCTTCCCTAACGTGAAATAAAAATCAACATTCTACATTCAATATGGACTCTAAACAGATAGAAGTGATGGTGGCCGATGCCTCGCATGAGGTATATGTCGACACGATATTGGACACCATCCGCGAGGCCGCCAAGGTGCGCGGCACGGGTATAGCCGAGCGTACACATGAGTACGTGGCTACCAAGATGAAAGAGGGAAAAGCCATCATCGCCCTTTGCGGAGACGACTTTGCCGGTTTTACTTATATAGAAAGTTGGGGCAACAAGCAGTATGTGGCCACATCGGGCCTCATTGTCCATCCCAACTATCGGGGGCTGGGACTGGCCAAGCGCATCAAGCAGGCCTCGTTCCAACTGGCTCGTCTGCGTTGGCCTTGGGCCAAAATCTTCTCGTTGACCAGCGGAGCCGCCGTCATGAAGATGAACACCGAACTGGGCTACGTGCCTGTCACCTTCAACGAGTTGACCGACGACGAGGCCTTCTGGCGCGGATGTGAGGGATGCATCAATCACGACATCCTGGTGGCCAAGAACCGCAAGTTCTGCATCTGCACCGCCATGCTCTATGACCCGAAAGAGCACGAAGAGGAAAATAAAAAATAAAAACTGACAGATAATAATAAAGAAACGCAATATGGAAGAGAAGAAGAAAAAAGTAGTGGTCGCTTTCAGCGGCGGGTTGGACACCTCATTCACCGTGATGTATCTGGCCAAGGAAAAAGGTTATGAAGTCTATGCCGCCTGTGCCAATACGGGTGGATTCAGTGCCGAACAGCTGAAGACCAACGAAGAGAACGCCTACAAGCTGGGTGCCGTGAAGTATGTCACCCTCGATGTGACCCACGAGTACTATGACAAATCGCTGAAGTACATGGTGTATGGCAACGTGCTGCGCAACGGCACTTACCCCATCTCCGTCAGCTCTGAACGTATCTTTCAGGCACTGGCCATTGCCCGCTATGCCAACGAGATCGGTGCCGATGCCATAGCACACGGCTCGACCGGTGCCGGCAACGACCAGATTCGCTTCGACATGACCTTCCTTGTCATGGCCCCCGGCGTGGAAATCATTACTCTGACCCGCGACATGGCGCTCAGCCGTCAGGAGGAGATTGACTACCTCAACAAGCATGGCTTTGCCGCCGACTTTTCCAAGATCAAGTATACTTATCACGACGGTAA
>CAMGAL010000232.1 GCA_946007445.1 uncultured Mediterranea sp. | reverse complement strand
TGGGGTGGTTGTGTTGGGTGGGGTGTGTGTTGTCGTTCGGTATGCTGGTGGCCTTCGTGGGCCTGTTGGGCTTCTTCGTGTGAGCGGTGAACAGCCTTATCTCTGCCGGCAGCATGATTATCGAACTGCGCACGCGCATGGAGCGTGTGGAGGACGTGTTCAAGTATCCCACCGATGCCAACCTGGCCGACAACGACCAGCGCACGACCGAGAGCGGCAAGCTGGGAGGCGAACTGGAGTTGCGCCACCTCACCTTCGGGTACAACCGATACAGTGCCCCGCAAATCTCAGACTTCTCCCTGAAGCTGAAACGCGGACAGAGCGTGGCCCTCGTAGGCTCGTCGGGCTGCGGCAAGAGCACACTGGCCAAGCTGATATCGGGGCTGTACAAGCCTTGGGAGGGAGAGATTCTCTTCGACGGTCGGCCTATGGATCAGATCAGCCGCAAGGAGTTTGTCAACTCCGTGGCCGTCATCGACCAGAACGTGGTGCTGTTTGACGATACCGTGGCGGCCAACATCAAGATGTGGGACTCCTCCATCGAAGACTTTGCCATGATCTTGGCTTGCCGCGATGCCCAGATACGTGAAGACATCGTGGCCCGCCCCGAGGGATTCAACGCCCGCCTGCTGCGTGGCGGACAGAACTTCAGCGGTGGCCAGCGCCAACGCATGGAGATAGCCACCGCACTGGCTCGCGAACCGGTGATACTCATCATGGACGAGGCCACCAGTGCCCTGGATGCCGATACCGAGCAGAAGGTGATGAACTCCATCCGCATGAGCGGTGTGACCCTCATCATCGTGGCTCACCGACTGAGCACCATCCGCGACTGCGACGAGATTATCGTGCTGGACAAGGGGGTGGTGCAGGAACGAGGCACCCACGAAGAGCTGATAGCCAAGAACGGGAGATACAAGCAGTTGATAGACAGCTAAGGGCTCTGTGCTTCATGGCCCAATCGTCAATCCCATAGAATCGTCAAATCGTAAATAGATAGAGTTGTGTTATTCAAAGAACAAATAGACAAGCGTGAAGAGCTAGAGCAAAAAGGACTGCAGGAAGCCATCGACACCTTGATAGAAAAGTCGGGATTGCAAACCCGCAACAAGAAGAAGGTGCAGACCGACGGCCATGCCGTGCGCGAGATTTTGGATGCTCTGGGCGTGAAGGACTACCAGTTGGAAGAGGATGACTTCAGCACCCCCGAAGAGCAACTGGAGCGCATCCTCATGCCGCAAGGCATCATGCACCGGCGCGTGCAGCTCAAGGATGACTGGTGGCGAGAGACGGTAGGCCCCCTGCTGGGACGCGACAAGGAGGGTAAGTTGGTGGCACTGCTCCCCTATCGGTGGACCAACCGCTACAGCTACGTCAATGCCCAGGGCGTACGAGTCTCTGTCAATCGTCGGCGCATGACGGAGGAGTTGGCCGACAGTGCCCTCTGCTTCTATCCGGCCCTGCCCTCCCGTCCGCTCCATTATCAAGACCTGATGAAGTTTGTCTTTGCCTCCATGCGTATGTCCGACATCGCATTTCTGCTGCTCATCTGCCTGGTAGTCAGTCTGTTTGGCATGTTCACTCCGTTCATCAACAAGCAGATTTTCGACACCATCATCCCCAGTGGCACGCGCGACGACATCCTGCCCATCGCTTTCTTGCTGATAGGTGCCGGTGTGGGCAGCGTGCTCTTCGGCGTGACCCGTTCGCTGATGATGGCCCGCATCGAAGACTTGGTGAGCCTGCGTGTCCAGCCGGCCGTCATGTCGCGCACGTTCCTACTCAGGCCCAACTTCTTCTGGCAATACTCCTCGGGCGAACTGAGCGACCGCATTACCAGCGTCAACCAGCTGTGCGACTTGCTCAACGAGATCTTGCTCAGCTCGTCGCTCGGCGTGATCTTCTCGCTCATTTACATTGGTCAGATGGCGCAATATGCCTCCAGCCTGATGATGCCCGGACTCACCATCCTGGGTGCACAGATTGCCATCATGACCGTCAATTTCGTCATCGGAAGCCGCTACCACGAGCTGCAGCTCAAGGCCAACACCAAGTTGAGCGGATTGGTATTCAACCTCTTCTCCGGCATACAGAAAATCAAGCTCACCGGTTCGGAGAAGCGTGCCTTCACCCGCTGGGCCTCTACCTATAGCCAGGCGGCCACTTTCCAGTACAATCCACCCCTTTTCCTCAAGATAGCTCCTGCCATTGAGGGTCTGGTGTCGCTGGGCGGCACCTTGTGGCTCTACTACAACGCCATCAAGTCGCAGGTCAGCCCCTCCGACTACATTGCCTTTACCGCAGCCTACGGACTCATCAGCGGAGCTGTCATGCAGCTGGCCGGCGTGATTCCCCAGGTGGCTCAGGTAGGCCCTCTGCTGCGCATGTCGTCGCCCATCCTCGAGGCGCAACCCGAGCAGACAGAGCAATCGGTACAGGTCACGGCACTGAGTGGAAGCATCGAGATCTCCAACCTCACTTTCCGCTACAAAGAAGACTCTCCGGCAGTGATTGACGGACTGAATCTGCGGATACTGCCCGGCGAATATCTGGGCATTGTAGGCAAAAGCGGATGCGGCAAGAGCACCCTGCTGCGATTGCTGCTGGGCTTCGAACGCCCTGCTACAGGCGCCATCTATTACGACGACTACGACCTCGACAAGGTGGACAAGAGCAGCCTCCGCCGCTGCATAGGCACCTGCTTGCAGAGCGGCAGCCTCTTCCCCGGCGACGTGTTCAGCAACATCACCATCACCGCCCCGTGGCGCACCGAGGCCGATGCGTGGGAAGCCGCCCGACTGGCCAATATCGACCAGGACATCCGCGACCTGCCCATGGGTATGCACACCCTCATCAGCGAAGGTGGTGGCGGCGGATTCAGCGGCGGACAGAAGCAACGCCTGCTCATCGCCCGTGCCTTGCTCAACAAGCCCAGCATCCTCTTCTTCGACGAAGCCACCAGTGCGCTGGACAACATCAGCCAGAAGCAAGTGTCCGACAACCTCGACAAGCTGGGCTGCACCCGAGTGGTCATTGCCCACCGCTTCAGCACCATCCGCCACTGCGACCGCATCATCGTGCTCGACAAGGGACACATCGTGGAGGAGGGTACCTTCGACAGCCTGATGGAGCAGAAGGGACTCTTCTACGAAATGAGCAAACGGCAGCTCTGAAAAAAATATTTCGAGCCAAGCCTTGCCACGTCCGAAAGAATCACTACCTTTGCAGCCGCTTAACAAAAGTATTATAAACAATTTAATCAATCATTTATGTATTTAGACGCTGCTAAAAAGCAAGAAATCTTCGGCAAGTACGGAAAGTCTAACACGGATACTGGTTCCGCTGAGAGCCAGATTGCCTTGTTTTCCTACCGTATTGCTCGTCTGACTGAGCACATGAAGCTCAACAGAAAGGATTATAGCACTGAGAGAGCACTGACCATGTTGGTAGGTAAGCGCCGCTCACTCCTTCTCTACTTGAAGGAGCGCGACATCAACCGCTACCGCGCCATCGTCAAGGAGCTCGGTCTGCGTAAGTAATCTTACGGCAAACGAATCAAAAAAAGGAGGGAAACGATGTTTCTCTCCTTTTTTATTTCTTCATGAGCATTTATACATATTCGTCGCCCATCTTGATTTGGACATCGTTCACATACTTGCGGATGGCATGTTCTTCATCTTTCCGGCAGATGAGCAGCACATTGTCCGACTCTGCCACGAGGTAGCCCTCCAGCCCTTCAATGACGGCCAGCTTCCCTTTGGGTAACGCCACAATGTTCTCGTGGCTGTTGTAGAAGATCGACTCGCCCCGAAGGGCCACGTTGCGCTCCATGTCTTTGGGCGAGAGGTCGTAGAGCGAGCTCCAGGTGCCCAGGTCGCTCCAGCCGAAGTCGCCTAACGACACATAGACATTGTCCGCCTTCTCCATCACACCGAAGTCTATCGACACATTGGGGCAGGCAGGGAAATGCTCCTCAATGAAGGTCTTCTCGGCCGGCGTGCCGTAGAGCCCCTCTCCCGGCTTAAGTTTCACCTTCAGCTCAGTGAACCTCAGTAGGCCAGCGCTCTGGAGGGTTGTCGCGGTCGGTTT
>CAMGAL010000231.1 GCA_946007445.1 uncultured Mediterranea sp. | reverse complement strand
GTTCCAAGCAGGTAGCCCGACTGCTAGTATCAAGGCAGCCGAAGCTACGACGACTCCTTGTACAGCCAGGCAATTGCGACACCAGGCATGGACAACCAGCGCTTGGTAAGCGATGCTCCATACCGGCATGACCAGCATGGCCAGTGAGGCCCAGCTCCACGCCCCTTGCAGCGAGGGAAACAGTGCCCATACGAGCGTGGAGAGGACAAACCAGGCGGCACCCGCCACACTGAGCGGATAGAGCCCCAACAGCTTGCCACCCGCCGAAGAGGTGACCCGGCTACAGCTGCCGGCACATTCCCCCTGAACGGAACGCAGGCTGAAGTAGAAGCCTATGCCCGAGAGCAGAGCCAGCAGGGGGCGTTCCCATTGGAACGAGACCGCCAGCGAAGCGATGGCCACCAGCAGACCGGCCACGGCGGTCGCCCGCGGGAATAGATATTGCACCCGCTGCTTGAACACATTGTTGAGATAGTGGGGCTCGTGTGCCTTGCTGGCATCGCATAGCAGGGCGTAGCCGTCCCACTCCCGGCTGATGTCCGAGTCGGATTTGGGTTCTTGGGTCAAGACAATGGGCCAACCCCGGTGACTGATGACGATGGGATAGGGGAGTCCCTCCAACTGATGGTCTTCGGCATAGACAGCCGATACCTTGACTCCATAGTGGGTCAGCAAACGTTTGATGCCAACCAACGAACCGCTGTTGCGCTCAGCTTCAAACAGCTGGCGGGCATACACCACCGTGTGGCGTATCTTCAAGTCGTAGAGAATTTGCTGGAAGAAATGCATATCATTGTTGCAGTTTGAATCGCATCCGCCAGCGTTTGGCCTCGGGGTCGTAGTCGTGGCTGATGATGCGGAAGGTTCCTATTTCGGATGTATTGGATACATGGGTGCCGATGCAGAGGCATTCGTCGTAGTCGCCTACATGCACCACGCGCACGGTCTGCGAGGCATCCTCTGGCAGCCGCTGCAGGTCGAAGCGGCCTTGTGCCTCCTCTTGGGTGATGAATTCCGTCGTGACGTCCAGGTGCTGTCCGATGACTTCGTTCACTGCTTTCTCCAATCGGCTTACTTCCTCTTCGGTGGGAGCCTTCGGCAGGGCATAGTCGAGCTTGCTTTTCTTCCGTTCGATGTGTGCAGATACCGACCTTCCGCAGCCGAACAGGCGTATCATGGTCTGGTTGATGATGTGTTCGCAGGTGTGCATCGGAGGATACTCTTGCTTGTTATGTTCGTTGAGCTGTACTTCCATCATGATAGTAGGTGAATGGGATGATCTTACTTTGGGCAAATATAGAGATAATTTTTCATAGTAGGCATGGGCAGGGCAAAAAAAAAGGAGTACCGCTGTACTCCAACCTTTTGTTAACCTTAAATCTAATACTATGAAAAACACATTGCAAATGTACGGCTTTTCGGGATATCTGCAAATTATCCAAGAAAAAAAGTATGTTATATAACATTCTTTTGCGATGTGCGCTTGTCCTTTAATGTTCTGTAACAGGAAATGTAGAGATGAGGGGAGTATCTTATTATGATACCCCTCATTTTCTTATTAGAGGCTGTCGCCAAAGTCCTTGCGGAACTTCTCAGCCAGCTGCTCCTGCCAGTAGCCAATCTCCTTCATGCGGCCGAAGAAGAAGCGGAGTACTTCGGGCTCTTCCACCCACTCCAGACCACCGATGAACTGACGGTTGTCCCACAGCCACTTCACGCGGTCGGCCACATACTTGAGTTGCGAGAGGGTGAACACACGACGGGGCACAGCCAGACGCTGCAGCTCCAGCTCGGCGTAACGTTCGGTGCCGTCGGGCTCACGCTGCTCAGACACCGTACCGCGCTCCATGCCTCGGATACCTCCGGCAATGTAAAGGGCGGCTCCTACGGCAGCGGCGGGATATTGGTTGTGAGGCATGTCGGGCACGAAGGCGCCGGCATTGAGGTGGCAACCCAGTCCGCCGGGAGGGAGAATGACGGGCACACCGTAGGCATCGAGCTCCTTGGCCAAGAAGTTGATGAACTCCGGACCTTGGCTGATGTACTCCATGTCGAGCGATTCGTAGAGACCTACGGCCATGGACTCCATGGTACGCACGTCGATACCACCATAGGTGAGGAAGCCTTCGTAGAGGGGAATGTAGGTCATGAGCATCTTGTACCACTTCTCGTCCTTGGAGGTGATGATGCCTCCCTTCGAGAAGCTCAGCTTGCGGGCAGAGAAGTAGATGATGTCGAAGTGGTCGGCCAGCAGGCGGTAGATGTCGCCCACCTCCATGTACTTGCAGCGGGCTTCGCGGGTCTTCATGAAGTAGATGTTGTCCTGCAAGAGGGAAGCATCGAGCACAGAGATGACACCTTTCTCGTGACAGATGTCGGTGACGGCCAGCATGTTCTCCAGGCTGACGGGTTGTCCGCCAATGAGGTTGGTACCGGCCTCCAGGCGTACGTAGGCCACGTTTTCACGGCCAATCTCGTCGATGCGCTGGCGCAGGTTGTCGAGGTTGTAGTCGCCCTTGAAGGGGTCGTTGCTTTGGGGCACCAGTCCTTTGGGGTCAATCAGCTCTTCCACGGTGGCTCCGCAGCGGGTGGCGTGTGCCTTGGTGGTGGTGAAGTGGAAGTTCATCAGGGCCACCTTGCCGGGAGCGCAGAAGGCCTCGGCCAGGATGTTCTCGGCAGCACGGCCTTGGTGTACAGGCAGGACATAGTCGGTGCCGAACACCTCCTTGATGGCCTTCTTGACGCGCAGGAAGGTAGCCGAACCGGCATAGGAGTCGTCAGCCTGGAAAGAGGCGGCATATTGGTTGTCCGACATGCAGTTGACGCCGGAGTCGGTCAGCATATCCAGATATACATCTTTGTTCTGAAGCAGGAAGGTGTTGTTGCCGGCTTCCTGAATTTTTTTGAGTCGTTCTTCTACGGGGAGCAGGGAAAGCTTCTGAATCATACGCACTTTGTGCATCTCCAAGGGTACCTGATTGTCAGGTTGGTAAAATTTTACTGCCATAATGGGTCTTGTTGTTTTTATAGTTAGACTTATTATTTTGTTTTTCATGTAAACAGTGCGCCAAAGGTAGGAAGAATGTGTAGCACAAAGATGAACAAGATTACAGATAAAAAGACCATTTCTACTGATTGATTGCAGAAAGACCATTTTCTCCTACCAATTTCTACGTATATCTACCAAAATCCCTATCTTTGCAGGGGTTATAAGCTACGAGTTACGAGTTAATTCTTCATTTCCTATGAAAGTGATTCAAAACATGGATGAGTACAACCGCTACTTTCACCAATCGACGGTGCATCCCTACGTGGCGGTGGGCGACCTTTCGCGGGCCGACCTGACACTCTATGAGCCGATTGATTTCGATATGTATTGCATTGTGTTGATGGACAATGATTTCGGTGAGTTGGTGAAAGGGGGGAAGTGTGTGCGCTATCGGGCCGGCACCATCTTCTCCCTTCGTCCGGGACAGGTGGTATCGATGAACTTGGACTATACGCAGAAGCCGCGTGGATGGATGCTGGCCTTTCGTCCCGAATTGCTGGAAAACTCAGGTTTGGGCCGTGACTTCTATATGTTCAGTTTCTTCCAGAAGGATGTCTATGAGGCGTTGGAACTCTCTGAGACCGAGCGGGGCATTATCCTGAATAGCTTTGCCAATCTGTTTGCCGAGCTCAATTCGCCTGCCGACTACCTGACCAACCACATGTTGCGTCTGGGCATCGGCCACCTGCTGAGCTACTGCAAGCGCTTCTTCGAACGTCAGTTTGCCATTCGGGCAGCGGTGGACAACACGCTGAAAAGCCGGTTGGATATCCTCATAGACAATTACCTCTCCAGTGGCCTTCCCGCTCAAGAGGGACAGCCTACGGTGGCTTGGTGCGCTCGCCAATTCCAGCTCTCGCCCAACTACTTGGGTGACTTGGTGAAACGGGAGCTACACGTCACGGCTCACGAATATATTCAGGGCAAGATTGTGCAGGCGGCCAAGAACTTGCTGGACAAGACCACCATGAGTGTCAATGAAATAGCGGAAGAGATTGGTTTAGCCTATCCCAACCAATTAACGCGAAATTATCCGGAACAGAAGGTACACTATACCATTAA
>CAMGAL010000230.1 GCA_946007445.1 uncultured Mediterranea sp. | reverse complement strand
CGCGCAGAAGTGGCTGGAACGCACCGGCCAGAAGCGCAACCTGGAGTGGGACGAACTGATAGACAAACTCTCTCCCCTGGCCTACAACGAAGATAGCCTCTACCTCGCTTCGGAAGATGCACTCGACACCTACAAGGACATCCGCTTCACCAGCGACCACATGGCCGTGCTGGGTTCGGTGGGCATCCTGCCTATGAACAAACTCATCCGCGCCGACTACATGAAGAATACTCTCCACTGGATCTGGGACAACTGGAACTGGGGAAAGACCTGGGGCTGGGACTATCCAATGACTGCCATGAACGCTACCCGCCTGGGCGAACCCGAGAAGGCGGTCGGTGCCCTGCTGATGGACAAGCGCACCAATACCTACCTGGTGAACGGCCACAACTACCAGGATGGCCGTCTGCGCATCTACCTGCCCGGCAATGGCGGACTGCTGACTGCCGTTGCCCTCATGTGCGCCGGTTGGGACGGTTGTGAGGTGGAGAACCCCGGCTTCCCGAAAGACGGTAAGTGGGATGTGCGTTGGGAAGGTCTGAAGCCTATGCCGTGAGTTAGCTCCGAGCTACCAGCTCCGATTGACCAGATACAAGAAACAAGATTGCATGAAGAAAACATATCTGTATATAGCTTTGGCCCTGCTTCTGGGGCATCAAGAAGCAGGGGCTCAATATGCCCAAACGCCTAAGGGGGCAGGCGATCGGATAGAATCGACCTCCTACAACGACCACAAGCGGGGCACGGCCCGTCGGCTCAACTACTTGCCCGATGGAGAGGACTTTGTCTGCCACGACGGAGAGAACCGCTACACCCGGGCTCTCTATGGCAGCCCTACGGCCTGGCGGCTGGAGACGAGCGACCGTCCCATCTTTGCCACCTACGTCAAGCGGGAGAGTCGCAACATCCGCTTCCGGCTGACCCTGCCCGATGGCACACAGAGCGCCCTGGAGGCTACCACCCATTGTGAGGCACGCTACACCCCCGGCCGGCGCACCTATCGGCTGACCGATGACCGCTGGCCCCAAGGTGCCATGCTGCGGATAGCCGTTTGGGTCAGCCCAGTGGCCGAGGAGGCCTTGTGGCGGGTGGAAGGCGAGGGGTTCCCCGCAGGTACAGCGCTGACGGTATTGCTGGCCGACATCCGCACCCAGAAGCTCTCGCGTAGCGGCGACATGGGAGCCGACCCTCCCGGATGCTTTGATCCGGTGGAGTCGGGCGAGATCTTGCAGGAACTGCCTGTGACCTTGACCACTGCCGTTGCCTATATCGGGCTGGCGGACAACCGTCTGACTACCTTTGCCGATGCTGACGAGCGTTGTCGGCAGTGGGAAGAGGCGCGTGCCTCCCTGGCCGGTCGCATCCGCATCAGCACCCCCGACCCCTACCTGAATACCTTGGGCGGAGCGTTGGCCGTAGCTGCCGACGGCGTGTGGGGCACCGAGGAGGTGTGGCTGCACGGAGCCGTGGGGTGGCGTATGCCCCTCAGCGGTTGGCGAGCAGGCTACATAGGCGATGCCCTCGGCTGGCACGACCGCGCCCGCAAGCACTTCGACAACTATGCCGCCAGCCAGGTGACTGACGTGCCCTGCACCATCCCCCATCCGGCGCAAGACTCAGCCCTCGCCTTGGCCCGCAGCGTGAAGCAGTGGGGCACCCCGCAGTACAGCAACGGCTACATCTGCCGCAACCCCCGGCGCAACGACCAGATGCACCACTACGAGATGATCCTCTGCTTCATCGACGAGGTGTTGTGGCACCTGCAGTGGACCGGCGACCTGGCCTATGCGCGAACCGTCTGGCCCGTCATCCGGCGTCACCTGGCCTGGGAGAAGCTCAACTTCGACCCCGACAACGATGGTCTTTACGATGCCTATGCCTGCATCTGGGCCAGCGATGCACTCTATTATAACAGTGGTGCCGTGACCCACAGCAGTGCCTACAACTATCGCGCCAACCGCTTGGCTGCCATGATTGCTGAGAAGATTGGAGAGAATCCCGAACCCTATCGTCAAGAAGCCGAGCGCATCCTGCAGCGACTGAACGACTGCCTATGGATGAAGCATCGGGGTGGGTGGGCCGAGTTTCAGGACTATATGGGTCTGAAGCGTCTGCACACCCAACCGGCCGTGTGGACCATCTACCACGCCATAGACAGCGATGTGGCCGACCCCTTCCAGGCCTACCTGGCCACCCGCTATGTGGACCGCGAGATTCCCCATATCCCCGTCCGTGTGGCCGAAGATTCACCTCGCGCTGCCGATATCAATGGAGGCGACTATGCCACGATAGCCACCACCAACTGGTTGCCCTACGCCTGGAGCATCAACAATGTGGCGTTTGCCGAAGTCATGCACACCGCTCTGGCCTACTTCGAGGCCGGCAGGGGTGACGAGGGCTTCCGCTTGATGAAGAGTTCCATCCTCGATGGCATGTACCTGGGCGAGAGTCCCGGCAATTTCGGACAAATCAGCTTCTATGATGCGGCACGCGGAGAGTGTTACCGCGACTTTGGCGACCCCATCGGTGTAGCCTCGCGGCTCTTGATACAGGGCCTCTACGGAGTTTGCCCCGATGCGTTGAATCACCGGCTGTTGCTGCGCCCGGCTTTCCCCTACGAGTGGAGAGAGGCCTCGCTCCATACGCCGGATATGGACTTCGAGTACCGCGAGGAGGAGCATGGCTCCCTCTACCGCTTGTTGCACCACCTGCCTGCTGTCAGCCGGCTGGAGTTGCAGGTGCCGGGGCGTCGCAGCCGGGTGGCCTCTGTCCGGGTGAACGGCAAGCCCGTCCACTGGGCGTTGGTCAGTCCCTCTGTAGGAGTTCCCCGTCTGGCCGTGCAGGTGGAGGCACCGGCCGATGCCGCTCTGGAGATAGAGATAGAGTGGGGCGGTGAGCCTCTGCGTCATGAGGCTACCACCGATGCACCTCGCCGGCAAGAGGGACCTTTCACCTTCGCCTTGCTGCAGCAAGGTGATATGCAGTGGTGGGAAGAAGTGGCAGTCGTCGAGGAACAGCCTGCACAGCTGGAGGAGCCTTTCCGCCATGTCAATGTCAAGCGCCTGGAGCCGGTGGAGATGGAGCGCTGCTTCAATGCCTCGGTGACCGACATCTTCCGCAACCGCTACTTGTCGCCCCGTTCGCCCTACACCACCCTGCAACTGCCCGTACAGGGCATCGGGGAGTGGTGTCATCCGCTGACCACGGCCGAGATTGACGATTCCGGCCTGCGGGCCTCCGTGCGCGACGGGCTGGTGCAGACCCGCACCGGTGTGCCCTTCCGTACGCCTGCCCAGGGGGCGAACATTTCGTTCACCTCCCTGTGGGACAACTATCCTGACTCGCTCTCCGTGCCGCTCAAAGGGAAAGCCTCGCGAGCCTACCTGCTGATGGCCGGCAGCACCAACCACATGCAGTGCCACATCGACAATGGCCGCATACGTGCCTACTACACCGATGGCAGCTACGATGAGCTTCCGCTGGTCAATCCCACCAACTGGGCACCCATCGAGCAGTTCTTCTTCGAGGATGGTCTGGCCTTCAACCGTCAGGCACCTGCCTTGTGGCGCCTTTGCTTGAAGAATGGAGAGAGTAGCAACGACTTTGGCCGCACCCTGGGTTATACGAACATCAACCGGGTGATTGACGGAGGAGCAGCGGTGATGCTCGACATGCCGCTCAATCCGCGCAAGCTCCTCTCGCATCTCACCCTCACCACCTTGTCCAACGAAGTCGTGATAGGCCTGATGGCCGTCACCCTGCAGCGATAAAAAAAGCAGAAGAGGGTGTCCGTTCGTCACAGACACCCTCTTCTGTTCTTCTCCTATATTATAGGTTATCAAGCCTTCACGCGGCTCACGTACGAACCGTCGCGCGTATCGATTTCGATGGTCTCACCCTCGTTGATGAAGAGAGGCACACGTACGGTAGCACCGCTCTCCACGGTAGCAGGCTTCAGGGTGTTGGTTGCCGTATCACCCTTCAGACCCGGCTCGGTATAGGTGATCTTCATCTGCACCTTCACGGGCAGGTCGGCATAGAGCACCGTCTCGGTCGAGGCATCCGACACGACATCCACCACCATGCCTTCTACCAGGAAGTCCACACCGTTGATCAGGTC
>CAMGAL010000229.1 GCA_946007445.1 uncultured Mediterranea sp. | reverse complement strand
AGAAGCTGAATATCAGAAGACTTTCCACAAACCACATGTGGGCTATCTCCACTTTTCCGCTGAGACAGCTGATGAGACCTCCCATCAGCACCAACGGCACTCCAAGACGTAGCAGCTTCTTACGGATAAACGTACCGAAGCCTTGTCGGTCATAACTGCCGGGGATGAAATAGCCGGAAATGAAGAAATACAAGCCCATGAAGAAGGCGGCATTCGTAGAAAAGAAATGCCAGATCCAAGGCATCACCTCTGCCGCATAGGAAGGCGTGTACGCCCATTCTCCTCCATCGCCATACGCTTGTCCGGCATGGTGGAAGATGACCAAGAATGTCAATGCTACCTTCAGATTATCCAGATAGTTCAGACGTGCCATAATACAGGTAAGTATGCTTGTTTCATCGTGTCTCTGTTATTCAACAAACGATGATATCTCTATCAAGTTGCCTTCCGGGTCAGCCACATAGCTGGTGCGTTGTCCCCATGGCTCTGTCGTAGGAGCGAATATTGGCTTTGCGCCCATGCTTACCGCTCGGTCATACTCCTTGTCAACATCAGCAAAGGTGGGAACATCGAAGGACAGTTCCATAGTGCCATTAGTACCATCGGGATAGGCATACTCATGAGATGTCATCTGCTCGAAGGCAACGCGGGGGAAGAGGATGATGCGCGATGCGCCAAGTGTCATCTCCACATTCGGGTCAGAACCGTTCCACTCTGTCATGAAACCGAAGATGTCGCGATAGAAAGCCACCATCCGGGCATTGTCGGTGGTGAAGAGCCCCACGGTATTGAACGTAAAACGAGGTTTCGTCTGCGACATCATCCTGGTCAGCTCCACGAGCCCCATCTTGTAGAACGTCTTGTACATCTCTATCTCCTTTGGCTCGTCATTCTTGAGCAAGGCGAGTATCTCGCAGGCAAAGTCTAAGCTGGCACTGCCATTTGCCGTCACGATATTCTTGTCGCTCACAGCCTGTGCGTCGACATAGCCGGCGGCATTGGTGTATGCCTCGCCACCCCACAGCTTAAGTTGCTCCATGCCATTGCCCGTGTGGCGGACATCGTTGAGGAATCCCTTGCTTGCCATCTAGGAAGCGGCATTGCAGATGGCACCGACGATACGACCTTTCTTGATAGCCTCAGCAACGAGCGGAGCTACACGTTCCGCAGCCTCGCCCTTCCAGCCGTAGCCTCCTATGAGCACCAGGGCGGCATAGTCGTCAGGCGCTGTCTCAAAAGTATAGTCGGGCAAAAGGCGGAATCCGCTTATGGCAACCACAGGCTCCATAGACTCAGCCACAATCTTGTTCTCATACTTCGGATGTTCTTTCATGGCCATGGCATCCGAGCGCAACGGCTGAGTGAGATACGGCATCTCATGCTCCGCAAAATCCGATAGTAACACATATAATACTTTATTCATGATGATGATGTTAAATTGAGTGCAAACATTGTTCCTTTCCCACAATGGTGCTCTATTCTAAAAAAAATTACATGCGGTTCTTCTGGTCCTGACCGGCACCGGTACCCTTGTACTTGCTGCGGGCGGTGTTGAACTTATAGGTCAGGTTGAGTGAGACAGTGCGGTACTGGGGATTGGTGCCGCTGAACTGGCGGATGCCGCTATACATCAGGAACTTCGTGCTGTTGTTCTCGAAGAGGTTGTAGACGCGGAGTTGGGCCGTCAGCCTATCCTTCAGGAAGTTCTTCGTCAGGGCCATGTTGACCATGGAGAAGGTGCCGTTGGAGTAGATGTTCTTGCTGTGTCCCTTGGTGGTGAAGTTGCCATTTCAATTGTTCAGGGAGCCGGCGGTGCTGGTTCAGCTGTTGTTCCACGCAAACGGGGCGATGGGGTGATTGAGGTTGACACGTCCCTCGTGCGTCTCCATGGAGAACCACTGCTGCTGCATCTGCACGACGAGCTGCGGACGCCACGGGCCGATGGTGGGGGCCAGCGTGAGTGCGGCGGCCAGCTGGTCGTAGGCGTCGAGGTTGTACCAGTTGAGCAGGCCGATGGTGGGGTCGTCGTCGGAGTAGTTGACGCAAATCTGGCTGATGTCGTCCTTCACATGGCTGTAGCCCACATAAAGATTCAACCACTGGTAGGAGGCGGCCACGGAGAGATTCTGCATCAGGGTGGGACGCAGGAAGGGATTGCCCGTCTGATAGGTATAGCGGTTGACGTATTGGGTGGCGTCGCGCAGGATGCTGTAGTTGGGGCGCGTCACCTTGCCGGCGTAGGTGAGCTGCATCTGCACCCGGCCCACGGGGATGTTGACGTTGAGCGAGGGGAAGAGGTTGTCGTAGGTGCGGCTCTGCTCGTCCATGTGTACATCCCGCTCGTAGTAGTCGAAATCGACATGCTCGTAGCGCAGGCCGGCCTGGGCACTCACCTTGCCGAACGTGCTGTACTCCACGAAGCCCGAGGCCGTCAGCTCGCGGATGCGGCTGTCGTTGTCGGCCATGAGTCCTTCGGGGTTGCGGTAGCGGCTGGTGCGCCGGGTGTAGGCATACTCCCCGCCGAAGCTCAGGTTGCCCTGCCAGAGCGGACGGCTCACCACCAGCTTGGCGGCTTGGAGGCTGCTGCGGTCGCGGTTGTAGGTGTGTACGGAGCGGTCGCCGCTCTGGTCGGCCGTCTCGTCGGAGCGTTGCGTCTCGCGGAGGGAAGTCCAGTAGCCGTCGGCGTTGAAGTCGATGCTCCACTGTCCGGCTCGTCCGTTGTAGTAGTAGTTCAGTGTATGCTTGGTGGCCGGAGCGAGGATTTGCATCCGGCTGATGTTGCGGTCGGTCTGCACCCCGTCGGTCAGGACGTCGGTGGTGGTGTATTGGTCAGACTTCTCCGAGGGAGTGCGCCGGTAGTCGTAGCGGAGGCCCATGGAGTGGTTGGGGTTGAACTGATAGTTCAGTGTCAGCGCACCGGACACGGTCTTGCTGCGTCCCTTGTAGCCCACATCAAGGTGCTGGCTCCACTCCTTGTCGAGGTGGGTCACCTGAGTGATGTCTTGCGGCTGTCCCCAGCGCCAGTCGTCGGCATAGAGCATAGCTGAGAGGTCAAACCCCCGGTGGCGGTAGTTGAAGTTGTACTGCTCCAGAAAGGCCCAGCCGGCATAGCGGTCGTTGCGCACATAGAGGCGGTTGTTGAAGCCGAAGCCTTCGCCCACCACCTTCTTGGTGAGGATGCGCACCACGGCCTTGACCGAGGCGTCGTAGCGGGCGCCGGGGTTGGTGACCACCTCCACCTGACGGATGTTGGCGGACGAGAGCTGGTCCAGCTCCGAGGCGTTGCGCACCTTGCGGCCGTTGATGTAGATCTCGGCGGTTCCGCGGCCAAAGACATTGACCTCGCCGTCCTTTGCGGTGACATTGGGTATCTTATCCAGCAGGTTCTCGGCCGTGCCGGCCTGCTCCAGCACGCTGCCCGTCACGGTGGTAATCATGGCATCGCCCTTTAGGCGCGTCTTGGGCAGGTCGCCCTTCACCGTCACCTCGCCCAGCATCCGGCTGTCCGTATGGAGGGTCAGGGTGCCGAGGTCGCCGCTACCGACATTCCGATAGAGCTCTGCAAAGCCCACGCAGGAGATGCGCAGCAGGCTGCCCTTGCCGGAGTGGGTCAGGCGGAAGGCACCTTGTGCATCGCTCACCACGCCGGCCACGAAGGCCGAGTCGGGCAGGGAGAGCAGCACCACGTTGGCATACTCTACGGGTTGTTGCTGTTCGTCCAGCAGACGGCCACTTAGGCTCTGGTCTTGCGCGTGGAGCAAGAGGGTAGCCAAGCTGACGGCCACGAGGAAAAGATAGATTCTGAGATTCATCGTTCTTCTGCAAATATTAGTCATTTGCCCTATTAGTCGCAAAAGAAGGTAAAAAAGTTGCATCAGGACCCGAAAAAATCAGGTTCATCCGACATTTGGGTTGAAATCATTCCGTCAGCTCCTATAGATGTGGAGAATTTGTGGCGGAAGTAAGGGATGCAGGGACGCAAGGACGGAAATATCATATTGATATCATTACACTCATTCAATCCCATCTATAAGAGGATAGTGCTTCCTTTTCGTCACCATTCTTGGTCTATTTAGATGAAAAACCATAATATTTAGGGTAATTTAACAGAATTACCCCCCCCGATTTCGTTTTTATTCATACATTATAGTTTGAATGTTTATAATAGAAATTATTTT
>CAMGAL010000228.1 GCA_946007445.1 uncultured Mediterranea sp. | reverse complement strand
GGGTATCGATGCCCGATTGGCACAAGCTGACCAACAATTGCTCTTGCTGCTGCCATTCAGACAAAAGGTCTATGAACGTAGCTATATCCTCATCGATGCCCAGCGCTACTATGTATTCTATGATCACACGGCATCCCATCAGAAAGAGGGTAGAGGAAACATCTATTCGTGTGAGATTCCACCCTCCGTGGATAAAGGGTGAGTCTTAGATATGTCGTGTCGGCAGGCGGGTTTTGGACTGAAGAGTGGTGCTGACCGAGAGCGGATCTTGTCGGATGGAAAGATTACGGTGCGCGCCGTTGTCAATACAGGCCTGATGGAGATGCTACGGCACTATCCACCCATGGACATATCGACCTATGCCCAATCATCGGTTTGCCCATCGCTCCATCAAGCGGTTGCTGCGCAGGTCAAGCGGCAGGTAGAAGGCTTGCCACAAAGAGAGGCGGCTCAGGCATTGCTGCATTTCGTGCAGTATGCCTTTTCGTATGCAACGGATGACGAACAGCATGGCTACGAAAAGCCTTACTTTCTGGAAGAGAACTTCTACTACCCTCAGAACGACTGCGAAGACCGCTCCATCTTTTACGCATTCTTGGTCAGAGAGGTACTGGGACTGGAGGTCCATTTAGTCGGATTCCCCGGACACGAATGTACAGCCGTTCGCTTTACGGAAAAAGGGGCACAAGGTGACAGCTATCGCTATGAAGGCCAGACTTTCACGATATGCGACCCGACTTATATCGGAGCGTCTATCGGGCAGTGTATGCCTGACTACAAGAACTGCTCTTCCGAAATAGAGATTGTGGACTGACACGGTGTTCCTGCACCCTACCAAGGATTACGTTTGCCTCCTTATCAGCCCGTTCCAATACACTATTTCTTAGCTGTAATCCGTTGTTTTTAGGGGTTTCGGCTAAGGAGGAATATTCAGTTAAAACTTCATTGACGTCTTCAAATGCCCACGAAAGCATCTTCATGAGCCGAGAAGCATTTCCAATACACCTTCTACCTGATTCTGCGCCTGCTGGGTGTCTATTGCCAGGCCATCCGGGTGGAAGACCGGCAGAGCTATGGTCGGGTGGACTGCACGCTGGAGATGAAGGAGTATGTATATATTCTGGAGTTCAAGATGGACGGCAGTGCCGATGAGGCCCTGCAGCAGATTGAGGCCAAAGGATACGCCAAGCCCTACGCCACCGACCCTCGCCAACTCGTCCGCATCGGCATGAACTTCTCGTCCGAGACCCGCACCATTGCGGAATGGAAAGTGCAATAGAGTCCGTTCCGTCTCCTATGAGAGGGTGAGAGCCAGCCCATAATGAAACCTACAATCTTGTCAGCATCCATTTCCATGCAGGAACAGACAACGAAAGGCGCTTGGCACAACAGTTCCTGCCTATTGAAACAGTTGTGCCAAGCGTATGAAACAAGTGTTCCAACGTCGTTGGAACAACTGTGCCAAGTGCGGTGGGTGGCTGCCGCAACGTGCGGTTGTTCATGCTTAACGCCCCGTTACGTACACCCCAATCTTTGGCAGATGGAGAGGGGATGGCTTGTAGGGTAAAGCAGAAAACAGACTAAATTGCAGTGAAAATGCCGCGAATAGGGACAGAAAATAGGGCAGAATCAGCCACAACTCCCACAAAAAGCGCCTCTTAGGACGCCAAATAGAGGGTGTTTTCCTCTCAAACAGGCCATTTTTGTGTCAACAATCAGAAATACGCGAACCATCTGCCACACATGGATATACCATAAATGGTTTAGGCTCAAACCATTGATGGTTTTCGTGTGGCAGTTGCAGATGTTTTTAAACTTCTCACGCGCGCGCGAGGATGTAGGATGCGAAGAGATCCCGGAGTTGGCAGGGAGAGGGTAGGGGAAGGTACGGAAATGGGCTACCGCTTGCGGATGATGGTCAGCCCGTCGCGCAGGGGGAGGATGACCTTCTCCACCCGGGGGTCGGCAGCCACCCGGTCGTTGAAGGCCCGGATGCCGAGGGTCTGGGCATCGTGGGTATCGGCTTCCAGCACATGGCCGTCCCACAAGGTGTTGTCGGCCAGGATGTAGCCTCCGGGTTGAAGACAGGAGAGCACCATCTCGTAATACTCGACATAGCGGCGCTTGTCGCCATCGACAAAGGCAAAGTCGAAGGTCAGGCCCAGGCGGGGCACCTCCTGTAGGGCATCGCCGATATGCAGGTGGATGCGGTGGGCGTAGGGAGAGCCTTCCAGCCAGGGGCGGGTGAACTCCTCCTGCTCGTCGTTGATTTCGAAGGTATGCAATACCCCCTCAGGCGGCAGGCCCTCGGCGATGCAGAGGGCCGAATAGCCGCTGTAGGTGCCTATCTCCAGGGCGCAACGGGGGCGTATCATCCCGACAAGCATCTGCAGCAACCGACCCTGCAGGTGGCCCGAAGCCATGCGTGGATAGAGCAGGCGCAGGTGGGTGTCCCGATAGAGGGCATGCAGGTAGTCGCCCTCGGGGTCGATGTGGCTGAGGATGTATTCGTCGAGTGTCATGGGTCAGAGGTATCGGTTCTGGTTGGGTAGGGCCACTTCGCCGGCGTGCTTCAGGGCATCTTCCACGACATTGATTTCGAGGAACGAAGTCTGCGTACCGGCCTTTCCACTGCTCAGGTAGCCCACCATGTCGGTAGGTTGCAGACGGCCTTCGCCCACTAGACGGCGCAGGGCGGCAAAGTAGTACTCCTGTCCGTTGGCCAGCTCGGGCATGTAGATGGCCTCCACACCGTAAGAGAGGGCCAGGTGGCGCATGGTCTTCTCCTTATAGCAGATGGCCAGCACCGGATAGCGGCCACGGAAAGCGGCCAGGTTGCGGGCGGTTCGTCCGCTGTAGCTGTCGGTGATGATGGCACGAATCTTCAGCTTGGTGGTAGCCTTGACGGCCTGCTTGGCCAGGAAGGCGGTGACGTCGTTGCTATTCTCGTCGAGAGGGATGCGGATGTCATTGTCGGGCAACTTGTCCATCTCGGCCTGATGAGCCACCTTGGTCATGGTCTTGACGGCCTCAATGGGATATTTGCCGTAGGCGGTCTCGCCGCTCAGCATGAGGGCATCCGTGCGGTAGTAGATGGCATTGGCGATGTCGGTCACCTCGGCCCGGGTGGGACGAGGATTGCTGATCATGGTGTGAAGCATCTGGGTGGCCACGATGACAGGTTTCTTGGCCAGGATGCACTTGCGGATGAGGATGCGCTGGATGCCGGGAATGCGCTCCTGCGGAATCTCGATACCCAAGTCGCCGCGGGCCACCATGACGCCGTCGGCTACCTGCAGAATCTCGTCAATATTGTCGACACCCTCTTGATTTTCAATCTTGGCGATAATCTTGATGTCGCTGTGGTGGGCATCGAGTATCTCGCGGATGTCGAGCACATCCTGCTTGTTGCGCACGAAGGAGTGGGCAATGAAGTCGATGTCCTTCTCGATGGCATAGAGGATATTGTTGCGATCTTTCTCCGTCAGTGAGGGGAGGTTGATGCGGATGCCGGGCACATTGACACTCTTGCGTCCCATCAGCGTGGCGTCGTTCTGCACCTCGCAGATCAGGCTGTCAGCCTCTTTCTCCACCACCAGCAGTTCCAGGTCGCCGTCGTCAATCAGCACATGGCTGCCCATCGGCACATCCTGCACGAAGTGGGGATAGGAGACGGCAATGCAGTGGCGGTTGGTGAGTTGGTCGGGACAGCCCACGATGCGGATGCGGTCGCCCACCTTCAAAGGGACAGGGTCGCCCTCCAAGGGGGTGGTGCGCACCTCGGGGCCTTTTGTGTCCATCAGGATGGCAATGCGGTTGGATACGGCACGCACATTGGCAATAAGTCGCTCGAAGCCTTCGCGATTGGCGTGGGCGGTGTTCATGCGCACCACGTTCATGCCGGCTTCAAAAAGTTCACGGATAAAGTCCACGTCACAACGGATGTCCGAAATGGTGGCTACGATTTTCGTTTGTTTAAGTTGCATAATTATTTCACGGATTACAGGGATTAGTTGGAAAGAAGTGCCTCTAAGGCCAGACGGTAGGAGTTCAAGCCGAAGCCCAGAATGACACCCCGGCAACCGGCTGAGATCATGGAGTGGTGGCGGAACTCCTCGCGGGCATGGACATTGCTGATGTGTACCTCAACCACCGGAGCCGGCACGGCCCGGATGGCAT
>CAMGAL010000227.1 GCA_946007445.1 uncultured Mediterranea sp. | reverse complement strand
ATCATAAGCATTCTATACATTTCCAATGCAAAGGTACGCATAATTCTCAGAAAATGCCTATTTTTGCAAAATTCATCAACAGACGTGCTATGATACAAGAGAATTTCATCAAGCTCTACGAAAAGAGCTTCCGCGAGAACTGGGAACTGCCCTGCTACAGCAACTATGGCGAACGTGAGAAATACACCTACGGCGAAGTGGCGCAAGAGATAGCCCGCCTGCACCTGCTCTTCCGCCACTGCCAGCTGAGGCGGGGAGACAAGATAGCCGTCATCGGCAAGAACAACGCCCGCTGGGCCATCGCCTACATGGCTACCGTGACCTACGGCGGCATTGTGGTGCCCATCCTGCAAGACTTCCACCCCAACGATGTACACCACATCGTGAACCATTCGGAGTCGGTGTTCCTCTTCACCAGCGACAATATCTGGGAGCACCTGGAGGAGGATCGCATGGAGGGGCTGCGCGCCGTCTTCTCGCTGACCGACTACCACTGCCTCTACCAGCGCGACGGCGAGAACATCCAGCAGTTCCTGCAAGAGCTGGACAACGAGATGCAGGAGCAATATCCGCAAGGCTTCCGCCGCGAAGACATTACCTATACAGACCTGAGCAACGACAAAGTGATGCTGCTCAACTACACCTCGGGCACCACCGGCTTCAGCAAAGGCGTGATGCTGACGGGCAACAACCTGGCCGGCAACGTGGTGTTCGGCATCCGCAGCGGCTTGCTCTCGCGTGGCGAGCGGGTGCTCTCCTTCCTGCCCCTGGCACATGCCTACGGCTGCGCCTTCGACTTCCTGACCGCCACTGCCGTAGGTACACACGTCACCTTCCTGGGCAAGATACCTTCGCCCAAGATTCTGCTGAAGGCTTTCGAAGAGGTGAAGCCCAACCTCATCATCACCGTGCCTCTAGTCATCGAGAAGATCTATAAGAATGCCGTGCAACCCATCATCAGCAAGCGCACCATGAAGTGGGCGCTCAACATCCCCCTGCTCGACGCCCAGATCTACGGTCAGATACGCAAGAAGCTGGTCGATGCCCTGGGCGGACGGTTCAAGGAGGTCATCATCGGCGGAGCAGCCATCAACCCCGAAGTCGAGGAGTTCTTCCACCGCATCAAGTTCCCCTTCACCGTAGGCTACGGCATGACCGAGTGTGCCCCGCTCATCAGCTATGCCCCGTGGGAGAAGTTCGTCCTCACCTCCTCAGGACGGGTACTGGACGGCATCATGGAGGCACGCATCGTACGCCAACACCCGGACGACCCCAGCGGCGAGATACCGGTGCGCGGCGAGAATGGCATGGTGGGCTACTAGAAGAAGCCCGACGCCACACGCGAGGCCTTCACCGACGACGGCTGGCTGCGTACCGGCGACCTGGGCACCCTCGATGCCGACAACAACCTCTTCATCCGTGGTCGCAGCAAGACCATGATACTCAGTTCCAACGGACAGAACATCTTCCCCGAGGAGATTGAAGCCCGACTGAACAACCTGCCCTTCGTGCTCGAAAGCCTGGTCGTGGAGCGCGACAAGAAGCTGGTGGCTCTGGTCTATGCCGACTATGAGGCACTCGACTCACTGGGACTGAACAACGACGAGAGCCGCAATGCCATCATGGAGGAGAACCTCAAGACCCTGAACAACAGCGTGGCCGCCTACGAGCGTGTGAGCCGCATCCAGCTCTTCCCCACCGAGTTTGAGAAGACCCCCAAGCGGAGCATCAAGCGCTACCTATATAATAATATATAACACCTGAAAGTCCCCATACATACCGCATACTTCAGAGCAAACATTCTCCTCATACGAATTTTATTTTCTACCCTCACACCCTCACACTTCTTGTAATCTATTGGATATCTACATTTTAAGTGTGAGGGTAGGTGTGAGGGTGTGAGGGTAGTGAGGGCAAAATGAGGGTAAGCGCGGCCATATTTCACCCAAAAACGGCTCAAAATTGAGCTGTTTTCGGCCCTTTTTCCCCTGTTTCGTGCAAAAACCAACGAAAAAGCATGGAATAATTGGCGTTTTTGAAGCAAAATGGAGAGAAATATACCCTGCGATTCACCTATATATCTCACCAAAGGCCACATAACAGACCTTCTTATGGTTCATCCGGCATTTGGAGTGATACAAAAGGCTATCTCTACTCCCCTCCTCTGGGGAGGAGTTGAGATAGCCTATTATATCTCTCCACATCTCAGCAGCTAATTGTTTCCATCAGTTTCAATAGCTGAAACTCCCAGTTCAAACGTCTGAAACTCCGAGTTTCATTAGGTGAAACTGATTATAAACACGCTATCTGAAGCAGACAACCCTAGACTTCGACCTTTTCTGTTAATCTGCTGCAAAGGTAGAGGGTGTTCCGAAAAGCGACAATACCCCAAATTATGTAAAAATTAAGGGATGTTCTCCCGCCCATCATACCCCATTCCGGGTATTTTCTCCACTCCCAGTACTCACTTTTGGGTAGCGCAATCCGCCACCTATTCCTGCCCTATAACATATAAAAAAGAGCCACTTCCAAAAAAAACATAAAAAAAGTAGGGCTTCGGAGAACAACGTATCTAAAAAGTCTCTACCTTTGCAGCGTTTTAATAAAGCAATTGATTGTATTACGTTTTAAAAAGGTAAAAGAAATGAAAAAGTTAGTTTTGATGGCAGCAGCTATCGTTGCAGTATCTTTCGCATCTTGTGGTAACAAGGCAGCCGAAAAGGCAGCCGCTGAGGCAGATTCTATCCGCATCGCCGACTCTATCGCAGCCGTTGAGGCAGCAGCAGCCGAGGCAGCAGCAGCCGCCGCAGCAGCTGATACTGTAGCAGCCGACAGCGCAGCCGTAGTTGCTGAATAATCTCAGCTCAACTATCGAGAGAATTGAAAGTCTGAAGTGCGACAGCACTTACAGACTTTTTTTTTGTCTCCTTCTCTATCACCTCAGGAATGAAGCCCTACTATGTGCTCCCTACCACTCACCATCCTCCCCATCGATTCTAAATCCACCCGATTCCACCCGAAAAAACAGTATAAATCTCTGATACAGGGGGGCAAAATCAGAATAATTCTCTATATTCACCCATCATTATTGGAAAGACCAGCCACGACCCATACCTTTGTTACCCGATAAACCTAAAAAGATTGACTCCATCAAAGAGAAGTCGGAAATGAAGAAATACTACAAAGCCGCCGGCATACCCACAGCCCGCCAGATGAAAGGCAGCGAAGGGGCATCTGTGGCGTTACGCTTCGCAGGCGAGGTGGGCTATCCCCTGATAGCCAAACCCGATGTAGGCGTAGGCGCCGGAGGCACCCACAAGATTCACAACCAGGAGGAGCTGGAGGCTTTCTTCCTCCAGGCAGAGGCCCGGAACTACGTCATCGAGGAGTTCATCACCGGCGACATCTGCTCCTACGACGCCATTGTGGACAGCAAGGGCAATCCGTTCTTTGAGAGCATGACCGTATGGCCGCCCAGCATCATGGACATCGTCAACAAGCAGCTTGACCTCAGCTATTTCGTATCGAAGGAGATGCCCGACGGGCTGCGAGATCTGGGTCGGCGCACGGTCAAGGCCTTCGATGTACATAGCCGCTTCGTCCATCTGGAGTTCTTTCGGCTTGACAAGAATCGCGGAGCATTGGGCCGGCAGGGCGACTTCGTGGCCCTGGAGGTCAATATGCGTCCGGCCGGCGGATATACGCCCGACATCCTCTCAGGAGCCATGGGCAACCAGATATACACCGTCCGACTGAAAACCACCGAAGAGAAAAATGAGTTCATCCGGTTTGTCCATGAACGGATGTAGGGAATTGGCAGGTACCCTACCCATCAGAAGCTCTCCCCCGGCTGGGGCCAGTTGGGCGTAGGCCGGTGCATCTCCTTCATTTCGCGGTCGAACTGCTCCACCATCTCCGGATAGCGGTCGGCCAGGTTGTGGCGCTCCTCCGGGTCCTCCTTCAGGTTATAGAGCTCCAGCGGCGTGTTGGGCCGGATGGTGACACACTTCCAGTCGCCTCGACGGGCCGCCCGCTGCTTGCCGGGAAACTCCCAATAGAGCAGGCGGTCGTTGGTGTCGAGCTTCTGACCGTAGAACAGAGGCAGGAGGTTCATGCCATTCAGCTGGCCGGGCAGGTACTCCGTGCCCTGAGCCAAGGCAGCCAGCGTGGGCATCACGTCGGGGAAGTAAATCATATTCTCCAGCGACTGCACCGGCACCTTGCCCG
>CAMGAL010000226.1 GCA_946007445.1 uncultured Mediterranea sp. | reverse complement strand
CCTGATAGACGGTGATGCCGTAGGTGTCCTTGAGGTACTTCTCCATGATGGGGATGTCGTACTCGATGGGCTTGCGTCCCTGCTTGCGGTCGATGAAGTCGGGTATGTAGTCCATGGGGCCCGGGCGGTAGAGGGCGTTCATGGCGATGAGGTCTTCGAACACCGAAGGCTGCAGCTCGCGCAGGTACTTCTGCATACCGGCCGACTCAAACTGGAAGGTGCCTACGGTGCGGCCCTCGCAGTAGAGCTTGTAGGTGGCGGGGTCGTCGATGGGGATGCGGTCTATGTCCACCTCGATGCCTCGGTGCAGGCGCACGTTCTCCACGGCCTCCTTCAGGATGCTGAGCGTCTTCAGTCCCAGGAAGTCCATCTTGATGAGTCCCGTCTCCTCGATGACGCTGCCCTCGTATTGGGTGACCAGCATCTTCTCGCCCGTCTCCTTGTCGTCGGCCGTGCTCACGGGCACCCAGTCGGTGATGTCGTCGCGGCAGATGATGGTGCCGCAGGCGTGTACGCCGGTGCCGCGCACGTTGCCCTCCAGCATACGGGCATATTTTAAGGTTTCGCGCACGAGGGGGTCGGGCGACACCTCGGCCTGCTGCAGGGCAGGCACATATTCGATGGCGTTGGCCAGGTTCAGTTTCTTGTCAGGTATCTTGTCGGGCACCAGCTTGCAGAGGCGGTCGCTCTCCGACAGGGGGAGCTTCTCCACGCGGGCCACATCCTTGATGGCCATCTTGGTGGCCAGGGGGCCGTAGGTGATGATGTGTGCCACCTTCTCCTGCCCGTACTTCTCCGTCACCCAGCGCAGCACCTCGCCGCGTCCGTCGTCGTCGAAGTCTACGTCGATATCGGGCAGGGAGATACGGTCGGGATTGAGGAATCGCTCGAACAGCAAGTCATACTGGATGGGGTCTATCTTGGTGATGCCCAGGCAGTAGGCCACGGCACTGCCGGCAGCGGAGCCACGTCCAGGCCCCACCCACACGCCCAGCTGGCTGCGGGCTGCGTTGATGAAGTCCTGCACGATGAGGAAGTAGCCGGGGAAACCCATGGTCTTCATGATGTAGAGCTCAAACTTGAGCCGCTCCTCCACCTCGGGGGTCAGCGGGTCGCCATAGATGCGCCTGGCCCCGTCGAAGGCCAGCTTGGCCAGGTAGTCGGCCTCCAGCTTGATGCGATACAGCTTGTCGTAGCCGCCCAGTCGCTCTATCTTGGCCTCGGCCTTCTCGGGCGTGAGCACCACCTGGCCGTTCTCGTCCTGGGTGAACTCGTCGAAGAGGTCCTTCTCCGTCAGGCGGGCGCGATACTCCGCCTCCGTGCCAAACTCTTCGGGGATGGCAAAGGTGGGCATGATGGGGGCGTGGTCTATGCTGTAGGTCTCCACCTTGTCGAGCACCTCGATGGTGCCCTGCAGGGCCTCGGGCACGTCGGCAAAGAGGTCGTTCATCTCCTGGCGCGTCTTCATCCACTCCTGCTTGGTGTAGACCATGCGGGCCGGGTCGTTCAGGTCCTTGCCCGTAGAGAGGCATATCAGGCGGTCGTGGGCCTCGGCGTTCTCCTCGTCCACAAAGTGCACGTCGTTCGTACACACCAGCTTCACGTCATATTTCTTGGCCAGCTCCCTCATCACTTCGTTGCTCTTCTGCTGCAGGGGGTAGGCCTCATAGTTGGCATGGGGAGCCGTAGCCTTGTGGCGCTGCAGCTCCAGGTAGTAGTCGTCGCCGAAGGTCTGCTTGTACCAGCGCACCGCCTCTTCGGCCTCGTCGATGCGTCCGTCCACGATTTTGCGGGGCACCTCGCCGCCCAGGCAGGCCGAGCAGACAATCAGTCCCTCGCGATACTTTTCCAGTTGCGTGCGGTCGGTGCGCGGGCGCATGTAGTAGCCCTTGGTCCAGGCCTGGCTCACCAGCTTGATGAGGTTGTGGTACCCCTGCTGGTTCTTGGCCAGCACCACCAGGTGCCAGCCGCTCTGGTCCTGTTTTCCCTCGCGCAGGTCGCGTCCGCGTCGGGCCACATACATCTCGCATCCCACGATGGGCTTGAACATCCGCCGCTTCGCCTCCGCCAGTGCTTGCTGCGCCTCCGCCACCTGTTCGGGGGTAGCTTCGGAATTCTCCTTCAGCGCCTCCAGCGCCTTCTTGCACTCCTTCACAGCCTCCTTCGCCGGCCCGTTCTTCTTGTTCACATAGTTGATGAACTCCTTGATGCCGAACATATTGCCGTGGTCGGTGATGGCAATGCCCCTCATCCCGTCCTTGATGGCTTTGTCCACCAGTCGGGGAATGCTGGCCTGCCCGTCGAGCAGCGAATACTGGGTATGTACATGTAGGTGTACGAAGTCTTGCATGGTTTTTCGGATGTCCTATGGGGTTTTAAAAGTTGGTGTAAAGGTAAGGCATTGCACAGAGTTGTGCAAGGGAAACCAAGAAAAAAAACATTCCACCGTGCATTTCTATGGGAAATTCTTGTTCGCTTGTCGAAAATATCCTATTTTTGCAGAATAAACAGAAAATAGCATCATCCAGATACATGGGCCGACTAAAGAAATTAAAAAAAATAAGATTACACCGGGAAGGCACTAAGATACTCATCATCAGCCTATTGCTGTTGATTGGTGTCAATCTCCTCCTCTACTTCGGATGCGGGAGTAAGGTACCTTTCTATATCATAGCCATCCTGAGCCTGATTGTCTATGGCATCATGGTCAACTTCTTCCGATGCCCCATCCGCCTGTTCGAGCAAGACACCGACGGGATTGTGGTGGCCCCGGCCGACGGCAAGGTGGTCGTCGTGGAGGAGGTCGAGGAGGGCGAGTACTTCCACGACCGCCGCATCATGGTCTCCATCTTCATGAGCCTGGTCAATGTCCATGCCAACTGGTACCCCGTAGACGGGGTGGTCCGCAAGGTGTGGCATCAGAACGGCCGCTTCATGAAGGCCTGGCTGCCCAAGGCCAGCACCGACAACGAGCGGGCCAGCGTCGTCATCCGCACCCCCCAAGGCACCGAAGTACTGGCCCGTCAGATAGCCGGAGCCATGGCACGCCGCATCGTGACCTACGCCAACGAGGGCGAAGAGGGGTACGTCGCCGAGCACATGGGCTTCATCAAGTTCGGCTCCCGCGTGGATGTGTTCCTGCCGCTGGGCAGTGAAGTGCTGGTAGGCCTAGGCGAGAAGACCGTGGGCAACCAGACCGTCATCGCCCGGCTGAAATAGCAAAAAACTTACCCTGTGGCTTATGGCAAAATCCGTTTTTCACTTCATCCCCAACACGCTCACCTGCCTCAACCTCTTCATGGGCTGCGTGGCCACCGTGTTCGCCTTTGCGGGCAACTATGAGTGGGCGTTGCTTTGCATCATCGGCAGCGCCGTGTTCGACTTCTTCGACGGCATGGCCGCCCGTCTACTCCAGGCCCATTCGCCCATCGGCAAGGACCTCGACTCCCTGGCCGACGACGTGAGCTTCGGTGTGGCCCCCTCGGCCATCCTCTACTCCCTGCTGGAGGAGATGTGCCTCTTCGACCTTCCCTGGCTGCCCTACGCCGCCTTCCTCATCTCGGTATTCTCGGCCCTGCGGCTGGCCAAGTTCAACAACGACACCCGCCAGACCACCTCGTTCATCGGGCTTCCTGTGCCGGCCAACGCCCTGTTTTGGGCCTCGCTGGTCGTAGGCTTCCACGACAGCCTCTGCACGTGGCATCCGCTGCTCCTGGTGGCACTGATGCTCTGCTTCTGCTACCTGCTGGTGTCCGAGCTGCCCATGTTCTCCCTGAAGTTCAAGAGCCTCTCCTGGCGCGACAACCGGGTCAGCTTCCTCTTCCTGCTCGTCTGCCTGCCCCTGCTCCTGCTGGGCGTCCGGGCCCTGGCCGCCATCGTGCTGTGGTACATCCTGCTCTCGGTAGTCGTAGCTCTCGGCCGTCGCAAATCATAGAATAAAGAGTTTCAAAGATCGAGGGTGCGTCTTACATACCTGCAAAGATACAACCCTCCACCCCATGCAGTCAAGAGGGGGCCCAACTGATTATACAGAATTTAACTATTCACGTGAACGGATATTAAAAAGGGCTATCGTACCAAGCATGATGGATGACGAAAAATTACGACTTGCAGTCATCACCCCCCAATCGGATCATCGTCCATCGCCCAATCGGCCATTTACTCCCCTCCGCAGGAAGAGTTTTTTTCCTCGCGAGAGAAATAACAGGTGTAACAGATGTAACAGATAAC
>CAMGAL010000225.1 GCA_946007445.1 uncultured Mediterranea sp. | reverse complement strand
TTGATCAGGTCGTGAGCGATAGGAATTTGGTCGAAAGTCTCCTGGTTCATGAACAAGTAGTCATCACCTTCTTTATACAGGTACTGGTGGGGACGACGTTCTACGCGCACGTCTTCCAGCTTCTCACCGATGTTGAATCGACGCTCCAGCACATAGCCGTTCACCACGTCTTTCAGCTTGGTACGCATGAAGGTGTTACCTTTTCCCGGCTTTACATGCAGGAAGTCAATGCAGAAATAGAGCTTGCCGTCCATGCGGATGCAAGTTCCGATTTTAATGTCTTGGGCATTAATCATACTCTTGGGTTTCTTTTATAATGTTACTAATAGAAATCGTTTTGCGGGTGCAAAAGTAATGGAATTCGATAAAAAACACAAAAACTTTTGAGAGAAAAAGAGTTATCGCTTGGTTTATTTGAAAAAAGTGCCTATTTTTGCAGCCCGAAATCCGCGATGTGTGTCGGGATGACAACGAAATAATAACATAAAAGATAATATTAAGATGAAAAGAACATTCCAACCCTCTAACAGAAAGAGAAGAAACAAGCACGGTTTCCGTGAGAGAATGGCTACTGCCAATGGCCGCAGAGTATTGGCTGCACGTCGCGCAAAAGGCAGAAAGAAACTGACCGTTTCCGACGAGTACAATGGTGTGAAGGCATAAGTCTCTCCCCTATAGAATAAGAAAGCCGCAAGGAGGTTCACGCTTCCCTGCGGCTTTTTTTTGCTCAAATTGCAAAGAGCAGTTTGCAATTAGGCCCATTACGAAAATTTAAAAGCAGAAAGATTTGCTTAAACCACTTTTTTGGGCTAACATTGCACTCTGTTAGGATGACAAAAGCTATCTGCTTATCGAATATTATACACACTTTTAAACAAAATAGTACAATGGGATTTTTAACGAATGAAAAACTGACCATCGTCGGCGCAGCCGGTATGATTGGTTCCAACATGGTTCAGACCGCCCTCACGATGGGTCTGACGAGTGAGATTTGCCTGTATGACGTGTTCTCGCCCGAAGGTGTGGCTGAGGAGATGCGCCAGAGCGGATTCGGCGACGTGAAGATCACGGCCACTACCGATGCCAAAGAGGCTTTCACCAATGCCAAGTACATCATCTCATCGGGTGGTGCTCCCCGCAAGGCCGGCATGACGCGTGAAGACCTGCTGAAGGGCAACTGCGAAATCGCCGAAGGCCTGGGCAAGAACATCAAGGAGTTCTGTCCCGACGTGAAGCATGTGGTCATCATCTTCAATCCTGCCGACCTCACCGGTCTGGTTACGCTGCTCTACTCGGGCCTGAAACCCTCGCAGGTGACTACGCTGGCAGCACTCGACTCTACCCGCCTGCAGAGCGCACTGGCCAAGAAGTTCAATGTGATGCAGAGCGAGGTGAAGGGCTGTGCCACCTACGGCGGCCACGGCGAGCAGATGGCTGTATTCGGCAGCAAGGTGACCATCGACGGCAAGAAGCTGACTGACATCATCGGCACCGAGGCTTTCCCCGAAGCCGAGTGGGAGCAGATGAAGAAGGACGTGACGCAGGGTGGTGCCAAGATTATCGAACTGCGCGGCCGCTCTTCCTTCCAGAGCCCCGCATCCCTCTCTGTAGAAATGATTCGTGCCGTCATGGGCGGTGAGTCTTTCCGCTTCCCCGTAGGCACCTACGTGGCCAACGACAAGTTCAACCACATCATGATGGCCATGGACACCACGCTGGACACCACCGGTGCTCACTACAAGATGCCCGAAGGCACACCCGAAGAGGTGGCCAAGCTGGAAGCCAGCTATGCTCACCTCTGCAAGATGCGCGACGAACTGGTGACGCTCAACATCGTGCCCGAAATCAGCAAGTGGAACGAAATCAACCCGAACCTCTAAGCTGGGCTTAAGAATAGGTCGAGTCACAAAGATGTGGAATCTTTCCCTTCTTTGTGACTCGATTTTTATTTTTGTAGCAGAGTAGGCCTATCTTTACGGCTCCACACTCCATACCGGCTGCAAGGCCTCCGTCAGCCGGGCATAGAGTTGCTCCAGGGCAGCTGGGTCTATGCGCCCCTGCCGCCGCCAACGCTCCAAGTAGGGGTGGGACAGGGCGAAGAGACGTTGCTCCACCGGTGCCAGCTGCTGCATATAGCCATCGCCACGCGCATTGTAGAGCATGGACCAGCAGAAGTAGCGGTCGGTGCCCGTGCCCTTGTGCAGGGCAAAGATGCTGTCCATCAGGGCGCGCGAGTGGCGGGAGAGCGGAGCAGCCCCACAAGCCTCGTCGTAGCACACGGCGGCGGGCAGCAGGCGGTCGGCACCCTTCACCCACAAGGGCAGGGCCACGCCGGTGGGAGGATAGCCCAGCAGGGTCCACATGGTAGTCAGTTCGGGATGCTCACTGGGCAGGACGCCCTGCACCACGATGGAGCAGGAGGAGCTGTGGCGGGGAATGAAGTCCTGATCGACAAACCACTGCTCGCCTTGCGCCGGACAGAACGACTCGCTGCGGAGGTCGATGTCGAGCTGGGCGTTGCGGAAGGAGCGTGCGAGGCGCTGGAAGATGAGTTCGGGGGTGATGCTGTGGGTAGCAGCAGCCTCCTGCAACACGCGGTCGGCCTCCAGGAAGCGGACGTAGCCCGCCCCCTCGCCCTGCGTGCCTGACACGGAGAAGTTGGTGCGCGTCACGTAGCCGTACGGCGCCACCTCAGGGTCGTTGGCGTCATAGAGCTTGTAGCCGTGGTAGTCCACCTCCAGCATGGCGGCACCCCCTTGTGCGTCAATCACTCCGAAGTTAGCCTCTATCAGGCTGGGCTTGGCGATGGTGTCCAGCAGGTGGCAGAACTCCTGCAGCGTGGCGCAGACCTCCAAGGCGCGGTAGATGACGCGGCCGTTGGCTTCGCCTCGCTCCTCGTCGCCCGATATGGCCACCAGGTTGTAGCTCTGCGTGTTCATCAGCGAGAATCCGGCCTCGTTGGTGCCTACCCAAGCCTCACGGCGGGCGGTGAAGTCGTCGCTGTTCACGTTGGCGATGAAGGCATACCGCTCGCCTTGGACGTAGGCTATGTGGTTGAGCGGATGGCCTGTATCGCGGTTCTTCCACAGTAGCGGACGGCCATCGGGCGTAGCCTTGCCCGACACCACAGCCGACGTGCAGGCGGCCACGGGAGAGAGGAGAGCGGGTGCACTACATAGGAAGCCGACCAGCAGGGCAACGAGAGGGAATCTGTTCATATCAAGGGGTGTGTTGAGGAGGTTTAACTCTACAAAGATACGTATTTATTTTGGTATGAGCAACACTCTACGGCCTCTATCCGTTGTCATTTTACTATATATTATATATAAAGAGTTTTCGGGCTGTGGCCGCAACCTGGCATTTTTATAACTGTTAATTGTTAACTGATAAACTTTTCCTTCCTCACGAGGAAAAAATCTGTTCCTGCGGAGGGGGAGAAATTTCCTCATACATCATGCTTGGTATGGTCGCCTCTTGACTACATGGGGAAGTGTGTGGTATCTTTGTATGGGGTCTGGGGAGTAGGGGTGTAGGCCTCAGTGAACAGTTAACAGTTAACAATTAACAGTTATCAATTATCAGTTATCAGTTATTCTGTGGTCAGTTCACGTCGCAGTGCCTTCACGCCGGGGAAGCCGATGCAGCGGTAGGTCACTTCGCCCTCAGCGTTCACCACGATGTAGGCGGGTATGCCGTCGAAGCCTTGCAGACGGAAGAAGTCGTAGCTCTGCTGGGCTGTGAGGCGGTAGTGCACGCCGGGTATCTGCTCGATGGCCTGGCGCCACTGCGGCTCGGGGGAGGAGGCATCGGCCACGTAGAGATAGACCACCTCGGGCAGCTCCTCCTTGAGCGGATGGATGCTCTTCATGGCCCGCATACAGGGACCGCACCAGGTGGCCCAGAAGTCTATCAGGACGGTTTTCCCTCGGTAGGGGTGGGTGAGGCGAGCGATGAGTTGTTCGGCCTGCACGTCCGCCGAGAGCTCCTTCACCTCCACCTGCATTTGGGCCTGCAGGCTTGCTGCACTCCACACGGCCAGCAGCAGGAGCATCCACCAGCGCTTCATGCTTGGCCTCCTTTCTCCACCAAGGGGTTCATGGTCTCTATCTTCTTGGTTAGTGAGTTTACGCATTCCGTTCTATGTTTTTAGGTTTGACTCTACAAAGAACGAAATTATTTCGTTGTGGTGCAACCCTTCGTCGCTAATTTAACTAAAATCATTCGTTTTACTCC
>CAMGAL010000224.1 GCA_946007445.1 uncultured Mediterranea sp. | reverse complement strand
TAGGTATCGTGGCCAACCAGCCCAAGTACCTGGCCGGCGTGCTCGACTGCAACGCCTCGCGCAAGGGTGCCCGCTTCGTACGCTTCTGCGACGCCTTCAACATTCCTCTCGTCACGCTGGTTGACGTGCCGGGCTTCCTGCCGGGTACCGGTCAGGAGTACAACGCCGTCATCCTCCACGGAGCCAAGCTGCTCTATGCCTACGGCGAAGCCACTGTGCCCAAGGTCACCGTTACCCTGCGCAAGAGCTACGGCGGCTCACACATCGTGATGAGCTGCAAGCAGCTGCGCGGCGACATCAACTACGCATGGCCTACCGCCGAAATCGCCGTGATGGGTGGTGCCGGTGCCGTGGCCGTACTCTACGCCAAGGAGGCCAAGGAGCAGGCCGATCCCGCCGCATTCCTCGCCGAGAAGGAGGCCGAGTACGCCAAGCTCTTCGCCAACCCCTACAACGCCGCCAAGTATGGCTACATTGACGACGTGATTGAGCCTCGCAACACCCGCTTCCGCGTCATCCGCGCCCTGCAGCAGTTGCAGACGAAGAAGCTGACCAATCCCGCCAAGAAGCACGGTAACATTCCTCTCTAACGCTAAAAAAAACCGAAGTGTATGAATAAAAAGAAATTAGGAATCCTTATCGTGGCCCTCGCAGCCGTGTGTGGCACCACCTTCGGGCAAGGTGCCAAGAGCCTGGTCATCAACGAAGTGCTGGTCAACAACCAAGACAACTTCCAGGACGACTACGGCAAGCACCACGCCTGGATTGAGATTTTCAACAACTCATTCGCCACGGTGGACATCCGCAACTGCTACTTGACCAACAACCGCCAGGTGCTGGACAAGTCGCTCTCCGCTCCCGAGCGGTCAGCCCTGATGTACCCCATCCCCAAGGGCGACGTGCTGACCCGCATCGCTCCGCGCCAGCACCTGCTCTTCTGGGCCGACAACGAGCCCAAGCGCGGCAACTTCCACGTCAGCTTTGCGCTGGACAGCGTAGGCCCCAACTGGATTGCCCTCTATGATGCCAACGGTGTCACCCTGCTCGACTCCATCACCGTGCCCGCCGGACTGCCGGCCGACTGCTCGTATGCCCTCAACATCGACGGCGTGCGCGAGAGCGGCTGGAGCATCAAAGGCCTGAACGGCAGCTACGTGACCCCCAGCACCAACAACAAGACGCTGGACAGCAACGAGAAAATCGACGGCTTCAAGCTGCAAGACCCCCACGGCGTCGGTATGGCCCTGATGGCCATGCTGGTGGTGTTCAGCGGCCTGCTCTGCCTCTTCATCTCGTTCAAGATTGTGGGCGGCATCGGTCTGAGCATCGTCAAGCGCAACGCCATGCGCCACCACGGCATCGAGGACAAGAAGGAAGCCCGCGAGAAGAACATCGGTAACGAGTCAGGTGAAGTATTCGCCGCCATCGCCATGGCCCTGCACGAGTATCAGGACAATGTGCACGACATCGAAGAGACCATCCTGACCATCAGCAAGGTGAAGCGCAACTACTCACCCTGGAGCTCCAAGATCTATACCCTGCGACAGTTGCCGCACTAAGAAGAAGTTTATCAAAAACACACAGTCGAAAAAAACTATTAAACTGGTATGAAACAATATAAGTATAAAATCAATGGTAACCTCTACAACGTGACAGTGAACGACGTAGAAGACAACATCGCACGCGTGGAGGTGAACGGCACTCCCTACAACGTAGAGTTGGACAAGCCCATCAAGACAGCCGTAGCCGCCAAACCCGTGGTACGCCCCGCAGCCGCTCCCAAGACGGCCACCGGCGCTCCCGTTGTGACCCGTCCCGCAGCCGGCGGCGGTGCCAAGAGCGGTGTGAAGTCCCCCCTGCCCGGTGTGATTCTCGACATCAAGGTGAAGGAAGGCGACATGGTACAGAAAGGCCAGCTCATCGTCATCCTCGAAGCCATGAAGATGGAGAACAACATCAATGCCGACCGCGACGGCAAGGTGACCGCCATCAAGGTCAACAAGGGCGACTCCGTACTGGAGGGCACCGACTTAGTTATCATCGAATAAAAAGTGAATTGCATTATGGAACAAAGCTTTTTAGAATTCATGTCCAACAACCTCGCAGACTTTTGGGGCTACACGGGCTTTGCCAACGCCACGTCCGAGCACCTCATTATGATTCTGGTAGGTTTGTTCTTCTTGTTCCTGGCCATCAAGAAGAATTTCGAGCCCATGCTGCTGGTGCCCATCGGCTTCGGTATCCTCATAGGCAACATCCCCTTCAAGATTGACGCAGGACTGGAGATTGGCATCTACGAAGAAGGCTCCGTGCTCAACATCCTCTATCAGGGTGTGCGCACCGGTTGGTATCCTCCCCTGGTCTTCCTGGGCATCGGTGCCATGACCGACTTCTCGGCCCTCATCTCCAACCCCAAGCTGATGCTGGTGGGCGCCTCCGCCCAGTTCGGCATCTTCGGCGCCTACATGGTGGCCCTGGCCCTGGGCTTCGAGCCCAACCAGGCAGCCGGTATCGCCATCATCGGTGGAGCCGACGGTCCTACCGCCATCTTCCTCTCCTCCAAGCTGGCTCCTAACCTCATGGGTGCCATTGCCGTGTCGGCCTACTCCTACATGGCCCGTGTGCCCATCATCCGGCCGCCCGTCATGCGGGCCCGCACCACGAAGAAGGGGCAGCTCATCCGCATGAAGCCCGCCCGCGCCGTGTCGCAGACGGAGAAGATCATCTTCCCCATCGTGGGTCTGCTGCTCACCTGCTTCCTCGTGCCTTCGGCCCTGCCCCTGCTGGGTATGCTGTTCTTCGGCAACCTGCTGAAGGAGAGTGGTGTCACCCGTCGTCTGGCCGAGACGGCCAGCGGCCCCCTGACCGACGCCATCACCATCCTGCTGGGTGTCACGGTGGGTGCCTCCACGCAAGCCTCCGAGTTCCTGACGCTGAACACCATCTTCATCTTCTTCCTCGGATTCTGCGCCTTCTGCATCGCCACCACCTCCGGTGTGCTGTTCGTCAAGCTCTTCAACCTCTTCCTGCGCAAGGACAACAAGATCAACCCCCTCATCGGTAATGCCGGTGTATCCGCCGTGCCCATGTCGGCACGCATCTCGCAGAACGTAGGTCTGGAGTACGACCCCACCAACTACCTGCTGATGCACGCCATGGGTCCCAACGTGGCCGGCGTGATAGGTTCCGCCGTAGCAGCCGGTGTGCTGCTGGGCTTCCTCATCTGATGAGTCATCGGTGAGATCATTCGATCATACAGTCAGCGGGCTGCTTCCGAAGAGATGCAGCCCGCTGTTTTTCATCCAACACGAAACTTTTGCATACATGAAACGCATCTTTGCACTCGCCTTCTGGACCCTCCTCACTGCCATCACCCCTCTGCTGGGCCAGACCACCCAAGTCATTGCCCACCGCGGCTTCTGGCTCACGGCAGGCTCCGCCCAGAACTCCCTGGCCGCACTCACCAAGGCCGACTCCATCCACTGCTACGGCTCCGAATTTGACGTATGGCTCACGGCCGACGATCAGCTGGTAGTCAATCACGACGGCCTCTTCAAGGGCGTACACATCGAGCAGGCCACCGCAGCCGTCTGCACCGCCATCCGGCTGGACAACGGCGAGTCCCTCCCCACCCTCTCCCAGTATTTCGACCGGGCCCGCCGGCTCGGCACCCGCCTTATCCTGGAGCTCAAGCCCCACAAGAACGCCCGACGCGAGACGCAGGCCATTGAGCTCATCACCGCCCTCGTCCGTCAGTATGGCTACGAGCAGCGCGTGGAGTACATCTCTTTCTCCCTCCACGCCGTGCAGGAGTTCATCCGCCTCGCCCCTGAGGGCACACCCGTCTATTACCTCAACGGCGACCTGCCTCCGCAGATACTGAAAGCCATCGGTTGTGCGGGCCCCGACTATCACTATCAGGTATTCAAGCAGCATCCCGAGTGGATCGAAGAGAGCCACCGGCTGGGCATGAAGGTCAATGCCTGGACTGTCAATGAAGCCGGCGACATGCAGTGGCTCATCGACCGGGGCGTAGACTTCATCACCACCAACCATCCCGTCCGGCTGCAGCAGCTCCTGCAGAAGCCATAGCGAGCCTTTGCCCTTCTGTCAGTACACCATCAAGGGGTGACGCCACACAGCGCCACCCCTTCCCTTTTCCCCTACTGGCAGGCCGCCACGCCCAGTGCGCCGGCAATGGCCGATGCCACGGCGATGATGACCTTCAGCACGATGTCCCAGG
>CAMGAL010000223.1 GCA_946007445.1 uncultured Mediterranea sp. | reverse complement strand
AAGCAGATGGGAGCTGTGGGTGACGGTGTAACCGTAGACTCGGAGGTAATCAACCGTGCGATAGAGCAAGTGGCTGCCGAGGGAGGTGGCACCGTGTTGTTGCCGGCCGGACGTTACCTGTGCTACTCCATCCGCCTGAAGAGCCATGTTACGCTGCAGATGGAGACGGGGACGGTGATTGTGGCCGCCGTGCCTGATGTCACACGGGGCTATGATGAGGCGGAACCTAATCCCGAACCGCTCTACCAGGACTTCGGCCACAGCCACTGGCACAACTCCCTCATCTGGGGCGAAGGGCTGGAGGACATCGCCATCTGCGGTCAGGGACTGATAGACGGCACTAACCTGGGACGAGGGCTCTCTCAAATGGGTGTGAACGATGGCAACAAGGCCATTGCCCTGCGCGAGTGCAGGGGAGTGACGCTGAGGGACTTCCGCATGTTGCGTTGCGGACACTTCGCCCTGCTGGCCACCGGCGTAGACAACCTCACGATAGACAACCTGCACGTAGACACCAACCGCGACGGCTTTGACATAGACTGCTGCAAGAATGTGCGCATCACGCAGTGCTCGGTCAATACCCCTTGGGACGATGCCATTGTCATCAAGTCCTCTTACGCTTTGGGCCGTTTCCGCGATACGGAGAATGTCACGGTGTCCGACTGCTACGTCAGCGGATATGACTGCGGCACCCTGCTGGACGGTACCCGTACCTTGACCGGTGACTTGGCTCCCGACGGCGGAGGTCGCACCGGCCGCATCAAGATAGGTACCGAGTCGAGTGGAGGATTCCGCAACATCGCTGTGACCAACTGCCTCTTCGAGCATTGCCGGGGCTTGGCCCTGGAAACGGTGGATGGCGGCGTGCTGGAGGATGTGGTAATCAGCAACATCACCATGCGCCACATCGTCAATGCTGCCCTCTTCCTGCGACTGGGGGCCCGAATGCGCAGTCCGCAAGGCACGCCTGTGGGCAAGCTGCGCCGTGTGCGCATCAGCCACATCAACGCCTACGACGTGGATTCCCGCTACTCCTCCATCATCAGCGGCATACCGGGCGCCTGCATTGAAGACATCAGTTTGAACGACATCCATATCTATTACCAGGGAGGCATCACCACAACCGACAGTATCATCCCCGTGTCGCAAGCTCCCTGGGAGCGTGCCTCCTATAAGGAGCCGCAGGGCAAGCAGCCGGCCAAGCAACCTGCCAAGCGGAAGCAGTCTGTCACCATTCCCAAGAACTGGCAGCGCGACACCCTGCGTGTGGTCAATCTCAACAAGCCCGTCCCTGAACAGGTGGACTCCTATCCCGAGCCGTGGATGTTTGGTATCATACCTGCCAAGGGCCTCTATCTGCGTCATATCGACGGTATTGCCCTGCGCGATATCCATTTATACTACGCCGCTCCCGATGTCCGTCCGGAGATCGTGCAAGAGGATGTGAACAACCTGAGATAAGGCGCTTTTGCGCACCAATAACCATTCAAAGAGATTCATTGCAACATGGCAGAAAACAAAAAGAATATCCGCACATCGCGCAGCAAGACACCGGCTCCGGTCACTGACTACGGACGTATCCAACCGCAAGCCACCGACCTAGAACAGGCCGTGCTGGGTGCGCTGATGATTGAGAAAGATGCCTACTCGTTGGTGAGTGAGATACTTCGCCCCGAGTCGTTCTACGAGCATCGCCACCAGCTCATCTATGCCGCCATCACCGACCTGGCCATCAACCAGAAGCCGGTGGACATCCTCACCGTGAAGGACCAGCTCTCCAAGCGGGGCGAACTGGAGGAGGTGGGAGGCCCCTTCTACATCACCGAGTTGAGTAGCCGCGTGGCCTCATCGGCCCACATCGAGTATCACGCCCGCATCATTGCCCAGAAAGCCCTGGCACGCGAACTGATTACCTTCACCAGTACCATACAGACCAAGGCGTTTGACGAAACCATCGACGTGGACGACCTCATGCAGGAGGCCGAAGGCAAGCTGTTCGAGATTTCGCAGCAGAACATGAAGAAGGACTACACGCAGATCAACCCGGTCATTGCCGAAGCCTATAGCCAGATACAGAAGGCCGCCGCCCGTACCGACGGACTGAGCGGTCTGGAGAGTGGCTATACCAAGCTCGACAAGATGACCTCTGGCTGGCAGAACTCTGACCTCATCATCATTGCCGCCCGCCCTGCGATGGGTAAGACCGCCTTTGTGCTCTCCATGGCCAAGAACATCGCTGTCAACTACCACAATCCCGTAGCCCTCTTCTCGCTCGAAATGAGCAATGTGCAGCTGGTCAACCGTCTGATATCCAATGTCTGCGAGATACCCAGTGAGAAGATCAAGAGCGGACAGCTCTCCGACATCGAGTGGCAGCAGCTCGACTACAAGTTGCGCGACCTGCTCGATGCTCCGCTCTATGTGGACGATACCCCTTCGCTTTCGGTATTCGAACTGCGCACCAAGGCCCGTCGTCTGGTGCGTGAGCATGGCGTGAAAATCATCATTATCGACTACTTGCAGCTGATGAATGCCAGTGGCATGTCTTTCGGCAGTCGTCAGGAAGAGGTGAGCACCATCTCGCGATCGCTCAAGGGACTGGCCAAGGAACTGAACATCCCCATCGTGGCCCTGTCGCAGTTGAACCGTGGCGTAGAGAGCCGCGAGGGCGAAGACGGCAAGCGACCGCAGCTGAGCGACCTGCGTGAGTCCGGTGCCATCGAGCAGGATGCCGATATGGTCTGCTTCATCCACCGCCCCGAATATTATAAGATATACACCTCCAGTAGCGGCGAGGACATGCGCGGCAAGGCCGAAATCATCATTGCCAAGCACCGTAACGGTGCCGTGGGCGATGTGACCCTCCGCTTCATTGGCCAGTACACCCGCTTCCAGAATCCCGAGGAGGACTCGTTCATCCCACTTCCCACCGAGGGTGGAACGTATGGTTCACGCATGAATACTCCCATCGGAGCACCTGCTACACCGCCTCCACCTTCGGCCGACGACTACCTGGCTGGCGGTAGCCCTTTTGGCCCGGGGGACAACGGGCCATTACCCTTTTGATATTCAGCTATGAGACTTGCACGCTATTCCTTGATTCATACTTTTATATTTATTGCATATAGTTATGGCAACAGTAGACGACAAAAAAATCATCTTTTCGATGGTTGGTCTGAGCAAGACCATCCCGCAGAACAACAAGCAAGTGTTGAAGGACATCTACCTCTCGTTCTTCTACGGAGCCAAGATTGGCATCATCGGCTTGAACGGAGCCGGTAAGTCCACCTTGCTCAAGATTATCGCCGGACTGGACAAGTCCTATCAGGGCGAAGTGGTATTCTCGCCCGGATACAGTGTGGGCTACCTGGCCCAGGAACCTTATCTCGACCCCACCAAGACGGTGAAGGAGGTGGTGATGGAGGGCGTGCAGCCCATCGTGGACACCTTGAACGAATACGAAGAAATCAACCAGAAGTTCGGCCTGCCCGAGTACTACGAAGACCCCGACAAGATGGAGAAGCTCTTCACCCGTCAGGCTGAACTGCAGGACATCATCGAGGCTACCGATGCCTGGAACCTCGATACCAAGTTGGAACGTGCCATGGATGCCCTGCGCTGTCCGCCCGAAGACCAGAGCGTGGAGCACCTCTCCGGCGGTGAGCGCCGTCGGGTGGCCCTCTGCCGCCTGCTGCTTCAGAAGCCCGACATTCTGTTGCTCGACGAGCCCACCAACCACCTCGATGCGGAGTCCATTGACTGGCTGGAGCAACACCTGCAGCAGTACGAAGGTACGGTCATTGCTGTGACGCACGACCGCTACTTCCTCGACCATGTGGCCGGCTGGATTCTCGAGCTGGACCGTGGCGAAGGCATCCCCTGGAAAGGCAACTACTCCAGCTGGCTGGACCAGAAGACCAAGCGTATGGAGCAGGAGGAGAAGACGGCCAGCAAGCGCCGCAAGACCTTGCAACGCGAGTTGGAGTGGGTGCGCATGGCTCCCAAGGCTCGTCAGGCCAAGGGAAAGGCCCGTCTGAACTCGTACGACAAGCTGCTCAACGAGGATGTGAAGGAGAAGGAGGAGAAGCTGGAAATCTTCATCCCCAACGGACCTCTTTTGGGCAATAAGGTGATTGAGGCGAAGCATGTAGCCAAAGCCTTTGGCGAGAAGCTGCTCTTCGACGACCTCAACTTTATGCTGCCGCCCAATGGTATCGTGGGCATTATCGGTCCCAACGGCGCCGGTAAGACC
>CAMGAL010000222.1 GCA_946007445.1 uncultured Mediterranea sp. | reverse complement strand
AGATGCGTCCGCCGAAGCGCTGGATGATGAGTTGGCAGATGGAGAGGCCCAAGCCGCTTCCCTGCGCGTTCTCGTCGAGTTTCTCAAAGCGGTTGAACACCTTCTCGCGCTGTTCGGGGGCGATGCCGCAGCCGGTGTCGCTCACGCTGAAGAGGGCCATTCCCTCCTTCACCTCCAAGCGCAGGGTGATGCTCCCCTCGGGGGTAAACTTGGTGGCATTGATGAGCAGGTTGATAAGCAGTTGCTGCAGGCGTGCCTCGTCGGTATGGAGGGTCAGCTCCGTCAGTTCGGTCTCAAAGAGCACGGCGGCAGCGGTCTGCTTGATGCGCTCCACCGTGTCGATGACCCGGCGGCAGAGCGACACACACTCCTGGTCGGCCAAGCGGAACTGCATGGTGCCCTTCTCCAGGTTGGAGAGGTCCACCACATCGTCTATGAGCTTGATGAGCAGGTCGGAGTTCTGCTGGATGATGTCGTTGCACTGCCGGCGTATCTCAGCGTCGATGTTGCTGTCCGTCAGGATGCCCGAGAAACCCGACAGCGCATTGAGCGGCGTGCGTATCTCGTGGCTCATGTTGGAGAGGAAGAGGTTCTTCGTGCGGATGGAGCGTTCGGCGATGTGGCGGTGCTCCTCCAGTTGCGCCTGGGCCTCCTTCAGGTGGCGGTTGCTGCGCCGCAACAGCAAGAGACCGCCTCCGGCACCGACCAGCAGCAGGATGCCGCCCCACGCCAGGTAGCGCAGGAAGATGGAGTGCTGGCGCTGGGCAGCCAGGGTCAGTTCGTCTACTTGGTAGAGGGCACGCTGGCGGTTCACGTCGGCGATGTAACTCTGGGCACTCACCGAGTCGCGTACGGCATTCTTGGCCCGATAGCGGTCGCAGGCCCGACGCGCATCTTCGTCGGCCCGACTAAGAGTCGGGAGTCCTATCAACAGACTTAGGAGAAGAATTTGTGATAATTTCATAAGAGATGTCTGTCTTATAGTCGATAATTGGGGGCAAATATAACACGAATTGTGCGAAAAAGCAAATTTTCCCTTCCAGCATTGCAAATCAAAGATAAATAGGCTAAATTTGCGAACAAATAACACGACTATGCAGACTATCCGTACACTTTTGATATTCCTCGTGGGAGTTTTCCTCTCCGGGTCGTTGCTGGCCCAAAAGACTCACAATGAGCCTCTTTTCGGAAAGAGCCAGGCCAAGGTGCAAGTCACCGGCCGGCGGCTGAAGGGGGCCTGCTTCTACATCGTCAGTGGGCATGGAGGCCCCGACCCGGGAGCCATCGGCCGCCTCGAGGGGCACGAGTTGCACGAGGACGAGTATGCCTACGATGTAGCCCTGCGGCTGGCCCGTCGCCTCCTGCAGGAGGGGGCCGAGGTGCGCATCATTATTCAGGCCAAAAAAGAAGGCATACGCGACGGCCGTTTCTTGGCCAACAGCAAGCGCGAGACTTGCCTCGGGAGGGAAATTCCGCTCAATCAGGTGGAACGTCTCAAGCAGCGCTGTGAGGCCATCAACGAGCTCTATCGCAAGGACAGAAAAAAGTTTACCTATTGCCGCTCCGTCTTTCTCCACGTGGACAGTCGCAGCAAGCGGCAGCAGACGGATGTGTTCTTCTACCACGCGCCGGGCAGCAAGCAGGGCGAGCGGCTGGCTCAGGGTATGAAGAGTCTGTTTGAGTCGAAATATGGCAAGCATCAGCCCAATCGGGGTTTCTCGGGCACCGTAGCCGAGCGCAACCTCTATGTACTACGCAACTCCACGCCCGTAGCCCTCTTTGTGGAGTTAGGCAATATCCAGAACGCCTTCGACCAGCGCCGCTTCGTCCTTGCCAACAACCGCCAGGCCTTGGCCAACTGGCTGACCGAAGGGTGCATCCAGGACTTCAAGAAGAAATAGGGTTTATCCGGCATTTGGAGTGATAATCCCTAGGACCGGATTTTGAGTCCTCATCACACTTTATGTGAAACCATTCGATGATGCCTTTGTAGGGGCGGACCTGTGTGTCCGCCCGGAATGCATAAGCATGTGTATCTGGGCGGACACACAGGTCCGCCCCTACGGGTCTCGTCATTGATAATCAGGAATGACAATCCTCAAATACTGGAAGTAGCCGTCCCCTCCATCCACCCATACTCCCTCCTTGCATCGAAGCAGGGGCAGGCTTTGGGTGTGGCGCCGGCCATGTCGCGGTGTCCCATGATGCGGGCCTGGGGAAAGAGACGGAGCAGGTGGAGCAGCAGGTGCTGCAGTGCCTCACGCTGCCGGGGTGTGCGGGTGTCTGTCGGACGGCCATCGGTGTCGAGGCCACCCTCGTAGCAGATGCCAATGCTGCAGCGGTTGTAGGGACGGCAGTGTGCCCCCACCTCCAGCAGGTGGCGGTGCTGGGTAACCTCGCCGTCGCGGCGCACATAGAAGTGGTAGCCTACGGTGCGGAAGCCACGGGCGCGGTGGTCGCGCTCCAGCTGTCGCACGGTGTAGTCTTGGTCGGTCCGTGTGGCCGAGCAATGGAGGATGAGGTAGCGCACGCTCTCCGTAGCCTCCATCCGGGGGCCGGCTTCCTGCTCTTGCAGGAGCTGGCGTTCGCTGAGTACCTCGTCGTCAGAGACGAGCAAGGGGTATGTTTCGCAAATCATTTTTAGTTTTTAAGTTTTTGAGTTTTTGAGTTTTTGAGAATACAGACGAATACAGGCTACGCTGATGAACGCAGATTCTTTTTTATTCTTTTCGCTACGGATGCCGTAGGGGCGGACCTGGATTTTGGTACGCCCTCTTGAAAAGACTGTTGCCATCACACCCTCTTTCCCCTCCCAACGCCCTGCCTCCTCTCTCCCTACGCCTTGCCTACGCTTTGTCTCCCACCTAACTCCGTTTTACCTCCGTTCTGCCTCCGGCCAAACTTCGTCAAGACTTTTTCTATGCTCCATCCATCTGTATACATTTTTTCGACTTTATCGACGGAGCTTGGATGGACCATGGACGGCTCTTCGACGGAACATTGACGGAGTGTGGACGGAGAGTGGACGGAGTGTTGACGGACCATTGACGGAGTTTTAGCATAGTCAGAGCGTAGTCAGAAGAGAGGGAGGATTTACTCATAACGCGATGATTAACAATCAGATAAATGCTAACTTTAAAGAAAGGTGTTGGAATGAGTGTTTTCGAAATACTTACAAAATGGCCGACATTCAAGAATGTTGAAAGCAGGGTACATTGTAAAATAATATGGAAATAACTTCAGACGTGGAGGGGTACGTTGAAACTATGTTATAGGATTTTAAATTTATCTAATCTGCGGGTGAAGTGAGCACAAAAATCAAGTAAATATGTATATTTGCAAACTGCTTGAACTACTTAAAACATAAAATCATGGAAGAAAAAAACGAAAACCAGAAAATCAGAGAACTTAGTGATGAAGAGCTGTCCCGTGCATCGGGAGGTGGCGCTTGGGGCGGTGCCTCCGGAAGTTGGGAGGAGGAATCTAATCCCCCCCAGTTAGGTTTCCAAACCAACTCTAAGTGCACTGCGCTTAAAACGAAGGAGGCCTGCGAGGCTGAATTCGGATGCCAATGGAAGCATCACTACAACAACAGCACCTATGGGGGCAACTATGCCTCCGGGGGAGACTACGATTATTGTACAGGAGGAACCTACGTAGGCGTGGGCGGACCTATGAGCACCCCCGTCCTTACCATCAATTGATGTTCACAGATTGTATTATCATTGGTGAATGAGTACTATGAAAGACTTAGAACAAAACAATAAGCTACGGGAGCTGAACGACGAAGAGCTTCGGGACGTGACAGGTGGAGTGGGAAATAGCTCCACCACCGTCAGCTGTACGGGCTTGTCACGCTTGTCATGCCTCGAAACACGTCGTTGCATCTGGGTGCCCAAAGGGTATGGACCCTATGGTAGAAGTGGCAAGTGTCTGCAGCCTAACAACACTAAAGTTTAGATGGATTATGTTGCTCCCGAGAAAAAGTGCGTGCGAGCTTGAGACTGACAGGAACCTATATCGACGCACCGGCTGTGCCCTGACAGATTGGATTCCAAATTCACTTGACTATCGTTAATACGTTGTAGGGGAAGACCTGCGTGTCTTCCCTGAATTTCAAAGCGTTATGTATCCGGGCGGACACATAGGTCCGCCCCTACGGCGTCTCGTCAGCGAATGGCTTCACACATCACGTGGTGGGAATTCATCCTGACCGGGTTAGCCATATCCAATCACGGGCAGGATGGGCCTTCAGCCCGCTATGCCTTTGCGGTTACCCATGAAATAAC
>CAMGAL010000221.1 GCA_946007445.1 uncultured Mediterranea sp. | reverse complement strand
GGGGCGGAACGATGGGGTTGTGCGTATTGTTCTTGTGCGAGGTGAGCCCGTAGCGCTGGCGGAGAATGTCCACCAGCTGCCGGTACTGGGGCGAGTCGGTCTGGGCGTAGAGGTCGAGGTTCTTGTTCTCGTCGCCCTCCAGCTCCTTGATGATGCGGCGCGTGATGAGCTCCAGCGGACTCTTGGAGGCGGTGAAGCCGATGAAGGGGCAGGCATAGATGAGCGGCGGACAGGCGATGCGGATGTGCACCTCCTTGGCTCCGTAGTCGAAGAGCACCTTCACATTGTCGCGCAGCTGGGTGCCCCGCACGATGCTGTCGTCGCAGAACAGCACGCGCTTGCCCTCCAGCATGGAGCGGTTGGGGATGAGCTTCATCTTGGCCACCAGGTTGCGCATCTCCTGCTTGCTGGGTGTGAAGCTGCGGGGCCAGGTGGGGGTGTTCTTGGAGATGGCGGGATGGTAGGGCACACTCTTGCCCTCGGCATTGCCCAAGGCCATGCCCACGCCCGAGTCGGGGATGCCGCAGGCGCAATCCACCTCCGAGGCGTCTTGCTGACCCATCTTGAAGCCGCTGGTGAAGCGCACCTCCTCCACATTGCGTCCCTCGTAGCACGAGGTGGGGAAGCCGTAGTAAACCCAGAGGAAGGAGCATATCTGCATCCGCTTCTCAGGAGCGCGCATCTGCTCCACCCCATCGGCACGGAGGCGGACTATCTCGCCGGGGCCCAGGTAGCGGTCCACCTCATAGTCGAGGTTGGGGAAGCTGCTCGACTCGCTGGTGGCGGCCCAGGCTCCCTCCTTGCGTCCGATGACGATGGGTGTGCGGCCCCACTTGTCGCGGGCGGCGATGATGCCATCTTCGGTGAGTATCAGCATGGAGCAAGAGCCCTGGATGCGACGATACACATTCTCAATGCCATCGACAAAGTCCTTGCCCTGAATGATGAGCAGGGCCACCAGTTCGGTCTGGTTGGTCTTGCCCGAACTGAGTTCGCCGAAGTGCATGTTCTGCTCCAGGAGGTCGGCCTCCAGTTCGTCGATGTTGTTGATTTTGGCCACGGTCACGATGCCGAAGCGTCCGAGGTGTGAGTTGAGTATGATGGGTTGAGGGTCAGTATCGCTGATGATGCCGATGCCGGAGTGGCCGGTGAACTTATCGAGTTCGCTTTCGAACTTCGTGCGGAAATAGGTGCTTTCCAAATTGTGGATAGAGCGTGCGAAGACGCTGCGCTCTGCGTCGTAAGTAACCATACCGCCCCGCTTGGTACCTAAGTGTGAGTTGTAGTCTGTGCCATAGAAGAGGTCTGTGACGCAAGGGGTCTGGGCTACTGTTCCGAAAAATCCTCCCATAAAGTAGTGTTTAAAGGTTGAAATATCTATGTGAATAAACGATGCAAAAGTAGTAAATCTCCGCCAATCTGCAAGGAAAGTGAGGAAGAAAAAGCAGGTCCTGCCACGACTCACGTCGCAACAGGACCCTTCCAATAACTATTGAAAACCTTCTTACCTTAAACAACACATATTGCACTATAGTTTTATCTCCTAAAAATCTCACTTCAGCTTCTTCAGTCCCTTCTTATCTGCGGGCGTAGCCTCTATCAGGCTGAGGGCGAAGCCGCCGCTACGAGCCAGGCGAACCGCCAGCTTGCTCTTGGACGTGACGAGTCCCTTCTTGATCTGATAGGAGGTAGGATTGGTCTGATAGTCAGCATCCTTGCCATCGGCATAGAGCGTGGCCACATAGGTCTTGTCGGCATCGAGGAAGTCGAGGGACAAATTGGCTGTGCGGGGTTGCTCGTCGGTGATGCCACCTACAAACCAGTTGTTGGTGCCCTTAGCTTTGCGGGCAGCGGTGATGTAGTCGCCCGGCTCGGCCTCCAGGTAGATGCTTTGGTCCCAATCCACAGCTACATCTTCGATGAACTGGAAGGGCTCGCTGAAGCGCTCGTAGCTCTCGATGACGTCGGCTGCCATCTGCAGGGGGCTGTAGAGGGTGACGTAGAGGGCCAGCTGCTTGCAGAGGGTGGTCTGCACCTGTCCGTGGGGCAGGTCGCCCATGAACTCCAGCTTCGTGTCGAGGATGCCCGGCGTGTAGTCCATCGGGCCGCCAATCAGACGGGTGAAGGGGAGCAGCGTGGTGTGGTGGGGCTTGCTGCCGCCAAAGGCTTCATACTCCGTGCCGCGGGCTGACTCGTTGCCGATGAGGTTCGGGTAGGTGCGGCAGAGGCCGGTGGGGCGTACGGCCTCGTGGCCATTGACACATATCTTATATTCGCCGGCCTTCTTGACGGCGTAGAGGTAGTGATTGATCATCCACTGGCCGTAGTGATGCTCTTCACGCGGACGGAGTTTGGCCAAATTTGGTCTGTTCTGTGTGTGGTAGATATTGTCCTCCTTGTCGTGGTAGGCTTTCTCCATGTGGCGCTCGTAGTTGCGCACCGAGCCCGAGGTCTCGTGGTGCATCATCAGGCGCACGCCCTTGCTCTGGGCATAGGCCTGCAGCATCTTCACATCGAAGTCGGGATAGGGAGTGACGAAGTCGAATACATAGTCCTTGGACTGGCCGAACCAGTCTTCCCAGCCTTCGTTCCATCCCTCCACCAGCACCTGGTCCATGCCATGCTTGGCGGCGAAGTCGATGTAGGCCTTCACATGCTCGTTGTTGGCGGCATGACGGCCGTTGGGCTTGGCCTTGCGATAGTCGGTCTTGCCGAGCTGCACCGAGGGGTACTCGTCGGTATAGGCCCAGGTGCTCTTGCCGGCAATCATCTCCCACCATACGCCCACATACTTCACGGGCTTGATCCAGGAGGTATCGTCGTAGGCGCAGGGGTCGTTGAGGTTGAGCGTCATCTTGGAGGCCAGGATTTCGCGGGCATCATCGCTCACGATGACCGTGCGCCAAGGGCTCTTGCAAGGGGCCTGCATGTAGCCTTTCCAGCCCTGTGCGTCGGGGGTGAGCCACGACTCAAACACCAGGTTCTTGTCATCGAGGTTGAGGTGCATACAGCTGTAGTCCACCAGGGCAGCTTCGTGCAGGTTGATGTAGAGGCCGTCGGCCGTCTTCAGCTGGAGGGAGGTCTGCACGCCGGTGGGCGAGAATTGCGTCTGCGAGGCGTTCTCGTCGATGGCACCCTCCATGAGGCCGCGGATTTCGGTCAGTTTCGACTCGGTGTAGTCATACTCCTGCGTGTCGTAGTCGCCGGGAATCCAGAAGGCGGTATGGTCGCCGGTCATGGCAAACTGGGTGTGCTCTTCCTTGATGACGAAGTAGTTGAGCTTCTCCTGCAGGGGGAACTCGTAGCGGAAGCCCAAGCCGTCGTCGAAGACGCGGAAGCGGATGAGGATCTGGCGGCCTTGTGCCTTCTGGTCGAAGGTGACAGCCAGCTCGTTGTAATGATTGCGGATTTCGGCCACCTCACCCCATACGGGACGCCAAGTCTCGTCGAATGTGGAGCGTTGCACATGGGCTACGCTGAAGCCATCCATCAGGCCGGCGTCTTTCTTCAGCTCCAGTCCCAACGTGGAGGGGCGCAACACGCGCTTGCCTTTGTAAAAAAGTTCATAGACCGGGGCACCTTGGGGAGTGACCGAAACGTTCAATACCACTTCGCCATTGGGCGAAGCCGTGCTTTCAGCCTGGGGCAATGCCGTGTCTTGTGCGGGGAGGTGAATCGCAGCCATGAGGGCCAAGAGGCACATGGCCAGTCGTGAATAGAGTCTTCTCATATCAGATACTGTTTTTACATAATATTATTCTGTCTGCAAAGGTAGCAGGATTTGTCTATTCGCCAACGGATTGGCGCTCGAAATCGCGTGTTTTGATAGAGCAAACGTTTGCGGGGTTCAGCATGGCATGTGACGAATGGGCTGCATCCCCACAAACACTTACAGATTCTTCGCCAACGTGAAGACAAACTCCAGGCCGCCGGTGGGATTGGCCTTGGCCAGGATGGTGCCGCCGTGGATGAGGACGGCATTCTTCACAATGGCCAGACCCAGCCCGGTGCCGCCCAGCTTGCGCGAGCGACCCTTGTCCACCCGGTAGAAGCGCTCGAAGAGGCGGCTCAGGTGTTCGGGTGGCACCCCTACCCCGGTATCGGCAAAGCTGAAGTAGTAGAAGCGGGCATCCTCGCGGAAGCACTCGATGGTGATGCGGATGTGGGTGCCGGCATAGGCGATGGCATTGTCCATGAGGTTGCGGAAGATGGAGTAGAGCAGCGACTGGTTGCCCTGCATCAGGAGGTGGGCTTGAGGGCATTGACGCGGGTGATGTGCGTCGCGGCCAGCTCCGGGGGCCCCTCGCCGC
>CAMGAL010000220.1 GCA_946007445.1 uncultured Mediterranea sp. | reverse complement strand
CCCAGGGCGTGCGCCTCATCAACCTGGAGAAGCGGGGCGACGAAATCGGTTCGGTATGCAAGGTCTCTTCTCAGCCCGAAGAGGATGAACCCGAAGTGGACACTCCCGATACGCCGCTTTCCTCCGAAGAACCTCAGAATGACAACAACGAATAGACATAGTATTAACATTTTAAAATTACGATTATGAAGAAAGTACTTTTTTCAGTGGCATTGGCACTGGTGGCAGGCTTCTCCTTCGCACAAGTAAAGAACGTGAAAGAGGCCAAGAGCATTGCTAATGAGATGAATCCGGACTTTGCCAAGGCTGAACAGCTTATCAATGAGGCCTTGACGAACCCTGAGACCAAGGACCAGGCCGAGACATGGAACGTGGCCGGCACCATCCAGCGTCGCAAGAGCGAGAAGGAGATGGAGAAGGCCTACCTGCAGAAGCCTTACGACAAGATGCTGATTTACAACGCAGCACTGGCTATGTGTCAGTACTTCCAGAAGTGCGACGAACTGGCTCAGGTGCCCGATGCAAAGGGCAAAATCAAGAACAAATACCGCAAGCCCAATGCAGCTACTATCAAGACCGAGCGCGCCAACTTGGTGAACGGCGGTATCGAATACTACAACCAGTATATCGATGTGGAGAAGCAGGGTAGCGATGACAAAACGCTGGGCAAGAAGGCTTTGGAGTGCTTCGGCATGTATATCGACGTAGCTGCCGCACCGATGATGGCTTCTGAGAATCTGCTGCAGACCGATACGCTGATGGGTCAGGTGGCTTACTTTGCTTGCCTCACAGCCGTGAAGGTGGGCGACTATGCAGCCGTGGCCAAGTATGCTCCTTACGGTGCCGATGACAAGGAGTATGGCAAGTTTACGATGGAGTTCAACTCAACCGCTCTCAAAGAGCTGGGCAAGACGGACGAGTGGGTGGCTTCGCTGAAAGCAGGCCTGCAGAAGTACCCCGACCACCAGTTCTTCTTCGGTCACTTGATTGACTACTACAGCAACAACAACAAGTATGACGAAGCCATGCAGTTTGCTGACGAGATGCTGGCCAAGGACCCCAAGAACACCTTCTATCTCTATGTGAAGGGCTATCTCTGCCAGAGCCAGTATCAGGACCTGAAGACCAAGCAGAAAGAGGCTGAAGCTCAGGCTACTCTGGACAAAGCCATCGAGTTCTATAAGCAGACCGTCGCCGTTGACCCCAACTATGCAGAGGCCTATTCGAACTTGGGCTTGATCTACTGCGTGAAGGCTCAGGACTTCAGCGAGAAGGCTGCATCTGACGTCAACGACCCGAACTATGCCAAGGATCAGGAGACACTGAAGGGTTTCTACAGAGAAGCAAAGCCTTATTATGAAAAGGCCAGAACGCTGAAGCCCGACAACAAGGACTTGTGGTTGCAGGGTCTGTATCGTGTGTACTACAACCTGAACATGGGTGATGAGTTCAAGGAGATTGAGTCTCTGATGGGACTTTGATACTCATCCCACATGGATAATAAAAAAGGCTTTTCCCTCGGTGAGGGAGAAGCCTTTTTCTTTCTATATCCAAAAATAGCAGGAACCAGCCCGGTGGAGTAGATTCCTGCTATTTTATATTAAACATAATGGTGATTATTAGTTTTTCCTGTATCTGATTTTTTAGCCGTTCTTATCCGTTGTTCGATATTTCTTCAAGGATGGAAATGGCTTTATCCAATACAGTCGTATCATCAATCATGACTAGTCCGCCATCGGGACCCGGCTCGAAATGGATGCCGACACTTTGTCCTTGCATGAAATTACTTCCGCCAAAGAAATTGCGTACGGTCTCCACTTCGATATTTAGCTCATCAGCAATGCGATGCATACTGCCCGAAGGCAATGCGTCTTTAATCTTGCGCAGTTCGTTGAAGGTAATGGTTCGCATAAGGCATTACGTTTGGTGAAACTCATAAATGTTAATCCTCGTCCGTATAGCGCTCGATGGTCTGCTCGCGGTCGGGACCTACAGAAACAATCTTGATGGGCACACCCAGCTGCTCTTCGAGGAAGCTGAGATAGGCATTGAACTCTTCGGGGAATTCGTCTTCGCTCTGCATCTTGGTCATGTCGGTCTTCCAACCGGGCAACTCCACATACACGGGCTCTACACCCTCGGTGATGTCGAAGGGATAATAGCCTATCTCTTCGCCGTTCATGCGGTAAGCCACGCACGCCTTGATGGTCTCGAACGAGTCGAGCACGTCGCTCTTCATCATAATCAGCTTGGTGACACCATCTATCATGATGGCATATTTCAAGGCTACCAGGTCTATCCATCCGCAACGACGCTTGCGACCTGTCACTGAACCAAACTCATGACCCAGCGTGCAGATTTTGTCGCCGGTTTCGTCAAACAGCTCTGTGGGGAACGGGCCGGCTCCTACGCGGGTGCAGTAGGCCTTGAAGATGCCATAGACATCACCTATCTTATTGGGAGCGATGCCCAGACCTGTGCAGGCTCCGGCGCAGATGGTGTTGGAGGAAGTGACGAAAGGATAAGAGCCGAAGTCAATGTCGAGCATGGTTCCTTGAGCACCTTCGCAGAGGACGGATTTGCCTTGCTCCAGCAGACCGTTCACCTCGTGCTCGCTATCCACCAACGGGAACTGCTTCAGGTAGTCGATACCTTCCATCCAGGCTTTCTCCAGATCATCCAGCTGGTAGTCGTAGTTCAAGCTCTTCAGAATCTGTTCGTGGCGGGCTTTGGCAGCAGCATATTTCTTGTCAAAGTCGTGCAGAATATCCCCTACCCTCAGTCCGTTACGGCTCACCTTGTCGGTGTAGGTAGGTCCAATTCCTTTACCGGTAGTACCCACCTTGGCATCTCCTTTGGCTGCTTCGTAGGCAGCATCGAGAATGCGGTGTGTAGGCATGATCAGGTGTGCTTTCTTGGAGATGTGCAGACGGCTTTTCAGGTCGTGGCCCGATGCTTCGAGTGCTTCGGCTTCGGCCTTGAAGAGTGAGGGGTCGAGCACTACACCGTTGCCTATGATGTTCACCTTTTCCCCTTGGAAGATGCCTGAGGGTATGGAGCGGAGCACATACTTTTGTCCTTCGAACTCCAAGGTGTGTCCGGCATTGGGTCCCCCTTGGAAGCGAGCTACTACATCGTATCTGGGCGTTAAAACATCGACGACTTTGCCTTTGCCTTCGTCGCCCCATTGCAATCCTAATAGAATGTCAACTTTCATTTTTCTTTCTTATTATTGTTGTTGTTATTGCTTTGCTTGATTTTTTGCTTGAATGCCTTGTTGCACTTGTTGCACAGCCCATAGAGGTAGAGCGAATAGTGGGTCAGGTAGAAGCGGTTGAGCTTGGAGTTCTTGATGGCCTCCTGCAGCTCTTTGTTCTGAACCTCAGTCACTTTCCCGCAATGGGTACAAATCTGGTGGTGGTGATTGTTGTTGTTGTAGCACCTCTCGTACTGAGAGGAGTTGCCGAACTGGTGCCGAACCACCAGTTGCGCCTGTATGAGTAGCAGGATGGTATTGTAGAGGGTGGCTCGGCTGACACGGAATTTTTCCTCCTCGGCCATCATGACGTAGAGGGTGTCGATGTCGAAGTGGCCTTCGATGGAGTAGATGGTATCGAGAATGGCATAGCGTTCGGGAGTCTTCCGATGCCCGTTCGCAGTGAGATATTCGGTGAATATCTTTTTGACCGTTTCCTTGACGTTCTGACTATCCATGTGGCTTTTGATGATTATACGGCACACAAAGTTAATCCTTTTTTGTGGAAAGCAAATGGGAATCGGGCATTTTTTTGGAACAAGGGGTGAAAACGTCTGTCAAAACTGGTCAGAGACCTCTGTTTGCACCACCGAATAGAGCTGTTGTTCGGCTTCGGCAGTGGCCTGGGCAAAGCGCTCCACGCGTCGGCACACGCTGAAGGCTTGCTCGTCACCTTGCCTCATATAGCAGCGCAGGGCGGTGACGACGGCTTGTCGCAGTGGGTAGTTGCCGCAGAGAAAGGCGGTGACGGCTTGGTCAAGAAATTCGTTCTCGACCCGCTCGGCCATCTCTCCCCGCTTTTGTAGCAGACGGGCAATGGTCAGATAGCCACAAATCTGGACAAAGGGTTGTTCCGAGGCTATCCATTGGAACGACTTGGAGGGCGCATAGGGCAGATGCTGGAAGAGATTCATGCTGGTCAGTTCGGCTATCTCGGTATGCCGGATGCTCTCCACCCAGATGTCTGCTATCTCGGTACAGAAGGTCTCAAAGGGTTGAAGCAAGCCCACTAAAATCAATCATACGCAAATCTAATCTATCCAAAGATCTAAGGCCAGC
>CAMGAL010000219.1 GCA_946007445.1 uncultured Mediterranea sp. | reverse complement strand
GCTGTGGTCACCTCGTAGGCGGTCTCTTTCAAACTGAAGCGGCTGTGTATCTCGCCCTGCCACATATTCAGCGTCTGCTGCACATGGCTGAAGTCGTCGGGAGTCACTCCGTCGGGCATCTCCAGTCCAACGATACCCAAGTGCAAGCGGTGGGGATTGGTGCGATACCAGTTGGCGGCACCTTGCTGACGGCCCGGCTCTTTGAACTGGCAGGCGTAAACCTCTTTGTGTCCGCGTCCGAAGTCAAACTCCTTGAGGTACTCCTCGGGGCGGTAGTTTTCGGGATTGTCAAAACTGTGCCATCCCCACTGGCTTTGTGTGCCCAGAGGCACCCCTTTCTTATAGAGTTCGGGGAAGGTCTGCAAGCCGGTAGCGTCCACGGTGAAGGCAAACTCGCCGTTGCCCACTGAGAGGGAGGCCAGCGAGTCGAAGGCCGATACTTGCGGATTGTTTCGTGTCACTAAAGCCTCACGGTCGATAGCGGTCGGCCGCTCCGCTCCACAGGCTGCCAGCACCAAGGCCAGCACAGGGTAGAAGAATCTTTTCATGGTAATGTCTGTTATTGTTTGTTTGCAAAGATAGTGAAAAACTGATAATGAAACTATAAAAGTAAAGAATTTATGTAGACCTCCAAGTTGGTGTAGGTGGAGGAGATAGTGTAGACCGCATCATCCGCGGCATGAGGATTGAGTCCGTGACGACGCTCCCACTCGTCGGGCATTCCGTCGCCATCGCTGTCCACCGCCGGATTGCCGGCTCGCAGGTCGGGCCACCCGCCCACCTCGGCCGGTGAGTTGATGATGCCGTTGGTACCAAAGGTGCCCAATCCCTTGCGCACCTGACGCAGCACCTCCCGGTCGTAGCTGTCGCGCCGATGGTTGCAACCTACCTCTTTCAGCACCCGTCGATAGGCTTTGGTTGGTGACTCTTGGGGCATCGGAGCAGAGGGGAATGGAGTATCCACCAGACAGGAGGCAGTCGCCTCACCCGGCAGGGGAATGGCTTCGGAGGCAATGCCCTGACGTTGGCGCAGAGTTTTTGCATCGGGTGTGTAGGGTCGTCCGGGCTTATCGTTGACGCCCAGTCGGTTGTCGCGAGTCACGGCTGCGTCGCCCACCATCGTGTTGCCGTGTACATAATAGCGGCCTGTCCCATCGTCGGCCACATCCAGCAGGCGGTGGTGCTGGGAGGCAGGGCCGGGTTTGTAGTAATTGCCCACAAAGTTGATTTCGGCATGATGACCGCCCCCGTAGGCCGACTTGAACCCCCAGTTGTAGACCACATTGTTGCGGAAGTCTACCCATTTGGTGCCATCTACGGAAGCAAAACGCGGATTGCGGCTGGCATGGTTGGCCAGCAGGTTGTGGTGGAACGTGGCTTTGTAGCCGCCCCAGATGCCGCCAAAGCCGTGGTTGCCCTTGGTGTGGAGAGAGTGGTTCAGGCTGTGTGTCACCAGGCACCACTGCACCGTGAGGTTCTCGGTCTTGTAGATGGAGAGGCACTCGTCGATGCTCCAGCTCACTGACAGGTGGTCGAGGATGACATTCCTCTGTCCGTAGCGTCCGCCACCCAGACCGTCGCTGTCGTGACGGTAGCGGTCGCCCACCCTGACGCGCAGGTAGCGCACGATGACCTCGCTGGCATTGATGGTCAGTGGGCAGTCTTTCAGGCAGATGCCCTCGCCGGGAGCCGATTGGCCGGCAATGGTGATGCTGTCGTGGTTGATGCGTAGGGGTGACTGCAATTCAATGGTTCCGTCCACGGCAAAGAGCACCGTGCGGGCACCTTGGGCCTCGACGGCCTCGCGCAGGGAACCGGGGCCGCTGTCGTGCAGGTTGGTCACCACATAGACCTTGCCGCCACGTCCTCCCCACGTATATTTTCCATACCCCTCCGCGCCGGGAAAGGCCGGTATCTGCGCACGAAGCGCTGCAGAGAGGAGGAAAGGGAGTAATAGTAGGATGGTTTGTGTTTTGGTCATGTCTTTAGGTTAAAAGAATAGGGGCGGAAGAACCTCCCGCCCCTAAGATGGTTCATGGATCAATAGCAAGGATGTTGCTGGTCGGCCAGACCGGGATTCACATCGATGATTGCGGTGGTATTGAATGGCAGAATCTCCACCTTGTTCTTCTCCATACCGTAGAAGATGCCGGTGGCACCGGTAATCCAGGGATTGTTGGACGAGATGCCTTCTACGTCCTTCACGCTGAGGTTACCCTTCTGCTTGATGCTATGGATGCTGAACATATTCAGCAGGGTGTACTTCACCTCTTCCACCTTGGCTGCACCAGCAGGCACCGACTCGCGGGTCAGGTAAACCTGCCCGTCGGCTTCGTAGAGGGTCTTCTCGAGGAATCCCTTGCTGTTGCTGTTGAGGATGTGCATGGTGTTCAGCTCGCTGTCGCTCAGACCCATGGAAACGAGGTCATCCTCTGTCAGGGTGATGTAGGGCAACGCGATGGTGGGGTCGTCGAGGGTAGGTACAGAGGTCAGCTTGTAGGCGCGATAGGGAGCCACATTGGCGTACTTGCCTTCGCGATTGCAGAGGCTGACGAGGTCTGCCTTCTCGGCGGTGAGGTAATCCACCAGGATGCCCCAGCGACTCAGGTCGCTCTTGCGGAGGCCTTCGAAGCAGAGCTCGCGGGCGCGCTCCTCAATGAGGAAATCCTTGAAGCCCCGGTAGTCGGTGGCGATGGCGGGCAGATTCTGGCCGCGGTAGGCACGCGAAACGACTTGCTTCACGGCGGCGGTGGCGGCAGCATTGGGACCCTGATTGATTTCGTTCAGTGCCTCGGCATACATCAGCAGCACATCAGAGTAGCGCAGCAAGGGCCAGTTGATGTCGCGCTTGCTGTCCGACGAACCACGGGTCTTCTTCCAGTTGATGCGGTACTTACCCACACCCATACCGGCGAAGGTATTCATCTGGTAGGTGTCGCCCTTGGCATTGAGGTTCATACCATAGTTGCAGACGGCCACGTCGCGGCGCTGGTCACCCTCGCCGAACTTGAAGTAGAAGGTAGGCATGGCCATCATCTGGCTGCCGCCCTTACCCAGCACGCTGCTGGTACCGCCAGTGGGAATACCGTTGGTGTAGCCGGTGCGGACGTCTACGCCGTTGGTGCTGTACCAACCGTACTCCAGCATGGTCTCTTGGTTGTACTGCTGGTTGGAGAGGTCGCGGTAGATCTGGTCGTAATCCTCCAGCAACTGGTTCTCACCCTTGTCGATGACGGCCTTGCAGGCGTCGGCGGCAATCTGATAGAACTGCTTCACGCGGGCAGCATCGTCACGCTGGGCAATGCGCACGGTGCTCTTGTTGTAGGGCACTGTGTTGAGGTCCCAACGCAGGGAGTAGCCGGCGGCATAGAGGGCCACTCGGGCCAGAATGCCGTAAGCGGCATTCTTGGTGAAGCGCTCGGGAGTGGGCACCATGCCTTCGCTGCGCCAGGGCAGCAGTTCCACGGCACGTTGCAGGTCGGCGATGCACTGGTCGTAGATGGTGTCGCGGCTCACACGCGAAGAGGAGAAGGTCGGCTGGTCGGAGGTGGGCACTGTGGGGAAGGGCACGTCGCCATAGAAGCGGACGAGATTCCAGTAGGCGTAGGCACGGATGGCCAGCGACTCACCCAGCAGCATGTCGATCTTCTTCTGCTCGCTGTCGGTGGTTCCCTTCATGTTCGGCAGGTTCTTGATGCAGACGTTGGAGTACTCAATGGCCTGATACATGGTCGTATAGGTCTTGCTCAGCATACCCGTCAGATTGGTGTAGTCGTAGTTGGAGACGTTGTACTTGGAGTTGCTCTCGGTCGAAGAGCACTCGTCAGTTCCTTCCAGCAGTTGGTAACCCAGCTCCTGTGTGTGGAGAGAGCCGTAGGCACCCACAACCGCCATTTCGGCACGGCCCACACTCTGGAAGATGGACGAACTGTCGGCCTTTGATTCGGAGGGCATATCCAGCCAGTCCTCGCAAGAGGTAAAGGCCAGCATGGCCGACAAGCCCAGTATGGTATATAATTTTTTCATTATCTGTATGATTTAACTATTATGTGATATTTAGAATGTCAGGTTCACACCCAGTACCCAGCTCTTGGAGCGGGGATAAGACGAGTTGTCGATACCCGGTGTCAGGGCGCTGCTCGAAGCCGATACCTCGGGGTCGTAGCCGGTGTAGTCGGTGAAGGTGTGGATGTTGTTGAGCGTGCAGTAGACGCGGGCATTGCTCAGCTTGGCGTGTTGTACCAGGCGCTTGGGCAGGGTGTAGCCCAGCGTGATGGTGTTCTGACGCAGGGAGGGACCAGCCTCCAGGTAGTAGC
>CAMGAL010000218.1 GCA_946007445.1 uncultured Mediterranea sp. | reverse complement strand
GTGTTGATTTCAATGCATTCTGCTTGGGCAGCGTCGATGAGGTCGAACAACATGCCTTGCACCTCGCTCTGGTGTCCGCGTGCCAGGTCTTTCTGCATGGAGGCGATACTCTGGGGGTCGAGCGAGTCGATGACCTTCAGGTGGTGGGCCACGTTGTCTTCGGTGAATTGTACACCCAGTTTCAGCCCTAAGGCCGTGCTCTCTCGGGAGAGGCCGGCGAAGGTCTCGCGCACGACTCCCGGCTTCTGCACCTCGCCCATGGGCACGTCGTAGTAGGCGCCGGTCACAGCCATGGCCGAGATGAACGACCATTTCACGAAGGTGTCGCGGTCGATGTCGTCGCTCAGGATGGCTTCGATGCCGCTCTCCGCAAGGTCACGGCGGATGGCTTCCAGCCGTTCGGGAGCTACCGGCGTGTCACGTCTTGCCCCAAAGAGCAGTCGGAACACCTGTCCCATCTGGGTGATTTCGCCCTTTCCGCTCACGAAGCCCACGATGTAGATGCAGCCGTCCAGCACCGTCACCTGCGGTACCAGGCGTTGGATTTTCATCCCTGTGCCATAGACGTTCAGTATGGGGATGACCAGGGTGTCGGGCGTTGCTGCCCGCTCGATGACCGGGGCAATGGACTCAATGGAATAGCCTTTCACACAGACAAATATCACGTCTGCCTTGCCTGCATACTCCTCGGCTGTGGTGGCCGGCAGGTGTAGGGTATGTTCCCCCTTCAGGTCGCTATGCAGGCGCAGACCCTTGGAGCGAAGAGCCTCCAGGTGTTCGCCTCGTGCGATGCAGCTCACCTTCTTGCCTGCCAAAGCCAGGAAGCCGGCTATCGAGCCTCCCACGCCCCCTGTACCGACCATCAGGTAGCTCAGTCTTTTATCGTTTGTATTCATATAGATGCATCTTTATCCTTGTTACCAGGTATGATTACCGAGGACAAAGTTACAGATTTATTTTATAAGGCAGATGATTTGTCTACGCTGATTTTTCATCCTGCATGTTTTTTGATGTCCTGATGGAGAGAGGGACAAAAATAAATTCGCTCTGGGTACGTTCTCACTTCGTTCATTCTTCATTCATTCTTCGTTGCATACAACGGGTTTTGAACGAACTCAGAACGAACTCAGAACGAACTCAGAACGAACCCAGAACGAACCCAGAACGGATGTGTATGGGGTCAATGTGCCACCAAGCCTCCGTCCACCAAGTAGTGTCCTCCGGTGCAGAAGCTGGATGCGTCGGAAGCCAGGAAATAGACCATTTCAGCTACTTCCTCCGGACGGCCTACGGAACCTCTGGCGTACAAGGCGTTCTCTTCCCGCCAGTAATCGTCGATGCTGCAGTGGTTCTTCTGGGCGAACTTCTCGAACAAGTTGTCTACCAGCGGTGTGTGGATCGTTCCTGCGCAAACGGCGTTGACACGGATGTTCTTTGGACCGAGGTCAATGGAGAGACTGCGGGTAATCTGTCCCAATGCGCCTTTGGTCAACCCGTAGCCGAAGCTGTGCGCCTTGCCGATGAACCACTGGTCTGAAGCGTTTATGACCACCGTTCCTCCTCCTGCTCGGATGATGTGTGGCACTGCCTCGCGCAGCGTGTTCACGGTGCCGTAGATATTGGTCTGAATCATGAAGTCCAGTTCTTCGTCTGAGATGTCCAGCAAGGTGTTGCGGCGGTGAATGCCTGCATTCGCCACCACGCTGTCCAACTGTCCGAACCGCTTCACGATCTCCTCTACGGCATGGTGGATGTCTGCACGGTTTCGGGTGTTGCCCGACACAAAGATGAGTTGTTCAGGACGGTTGATTTCTGCCACCCGTTCGTGAGCCGCTTCTTCGTTGATGTCCATGAATCCTACATTCCATCCCTGCTGGATGAATTTCTTGACTGAAGCGGCGCCGATGCCGGTAGAGCCGCCTGTGATGAATACTGTTTTCATGCGAATGGTTGATTGATGGTGAGTATTACTAATGTTCGCTATTCAGCTTGCCGCTTGGAAAGCGTTCCTACAGGGTCATCCCTATGGCTTCAGACATTGAAGCGGAAGTGCATGATGTCGCCGTCCTGCACGACATACTCTTTGCCCTCTACGCCCATCTTGCCGGCTTCGCGCACGGCGGCTTCGCTGCCATACTTGATGTAGTCTTCATACTTGATGACCTCGGCACGGATGAAGCCTTTCTCGAAGTCGGTATGGATGACTCCGGCACATTGCGGTGCTTTCCATCCCTTGCGGAAGGTCCATGCCTTCACCTCCATCTCTCCGGCGGTGATGAAGGTCTGCAAATTCAGCAGGTGGTAGATTGCCTTTATCAACCGGTTGCAGCCGCTCTCCTTCAGTCCCAGGTCTTCCAGGAACATCTGTTTCTCCTCGTAGGTCTCCAGTTCGGCAATGTCGGCCTCTGTCTGAGCGGAGATGACCATCAGTTGGGCGTTCTCTCCCTCGATGGCCTGGCGCACCTGCTCCACATAGGCATTGCCCGTGGCGGCGCTAGCATCGTCTACATTGCAGACGTAGAGCACGGGTTTGGTGGTGAGCAGGAACATCTGCTTGGCGCATTGCTCTTCGTCCTCGTTCTGAGGCACCACGCTGCGGGCACTCTGTCCCTGCTCCAGCGCCTCCTTGTAGCGCATCAGCAGTTCGTACTCTACCTTGGCTTGCTTGTCACCGCCTACCTTGGCTACCTTCTCCACGCGCTTGATGCGGTTTTCCACCGTCTCCAGGTCTTTCAGTTGCAGTTCGGTATCGATGATTTCCTTGTCGCGCACGGGGTTTACCGACCCATCTACATGCACGATGTTGCCGTTGTCGAAGCAGCGCAGTACGTGGATGATGGCGTCGCACTCGCGTATGTTGCCCAGAAACTGGTTGCCCAGTCCTTCACCCTTGCTTGCGCCTTTCACCAGTCCGGCTATGTCTACGATGTCGCATGTGGCGGGCACGATGCGCCCAGGATGCACCAGCTCGGCCAGTCGGGTCAGTCGGTCGTCGGGCACGGACACCTGTCCCATCTGTGCGTCGATGGTACAGAAGGGGAAATTGGCAGCTTGTGCTTTGGCGCTGCTCAAACAGTTGAAGAGAGTGGACTTACCTACATTGGGCAGTCCCACGATTCCTGCTTTTAATGCCATAATTCTTATCGTTAGGTTCTTGTTATCATACTCTGTTTGCTAATCGGCTGCAAAGATAATCCTTTTCTGCGATAAAATTATCATAAAATATCCGGTATGCGTCGCGCACACCGGCTGTGAGATACTTTAAAAAGGTTCGGTTATGTATTAGAGTAAAATTCGGTTCGGATTGTCTTAAAGGTTGGCGTTGTCCATGGTGACTGTCATTTCAGGTACCAGGACGTAGTCTTTCTGCTTCTTGTTCCATTTGTAGTACGTAGTAGTCACGCTCTTGCCCTGATAGGCATAGCGGATAATCATGTCCTGCTTCCACTCTTCACGAACAGCATCCCACTTCAGCGCTTCGCTTTCTATCATGCGGTTCTGTTCGTCATACTTGTAGTTGTACTTCATGTAGTTGGCCAGTGCGCTGCCTTCCATCTTGTAGACAGTCTGTCCCACCATGACACCATTCACCTCTTCCGAATTGTAAATGAGGTTGTTTGACTTGTCAGCCATAGCGTTCATTCCACATACGGAGAGAACGGCGAAGAGAATCAAAGTTTTTAATGTTTTCATTGCTATTTGTTTTTTAGGGTTGTTTCTTTCGTTTTTCTATCAATATGTCATTGATTTCGCGACAAAGGTACGAATAATTTGGAGATTGATGCGAAAGATTCCAAGAAATTATAGCATTATGTCACCCATTACTCCAACTTTTATCTTCCATTCTGGCAAGATAGCTTAACAAAAATCGTCCGGCGTAACTTACGACGGACGATTTTCTTTCCATTCTGAGTGAGGAATCGTTTTTTTCTCTTGCTTTCTGTTTGAAAGTTAAATAACGTTATCAGCCTTTTTAATGGGCTTCCAACCAGTTTTCTCCCCATCCAAAGTCTGCTTTTAGAGGCACTTGCATGGGGTAGGCCGCCTCCATCTCCTCGATTACGATTTTCTGCAGCATCTCTTTTTCCTCGGGAGGAACACTGAAATTGAGTTCGTCGTGGACTTGCAGAATCATTTTTGCTTTCAGATTGTAAGCAGTCATGCGTTGATGGATGCGTGCCATGGCTACTTTGATGATGTCGGCGGCGCTGCCTTGGATGGGTGCGTTGATGGCATTTCGCTCGGCATATCCGCGCACGGTGGCGTTGCGGCTGTTGATGTCGGGCAGGTATCGCTTGCGGTGGAAGATGGTCTCCACATAGCCCTGTTCGCGCGCCAAAGCGATGCTGCGCTCCAT
>CAMGAL010000217.1 GCA_946007445.1 uncultured Mediterranea sp. | reverse complement strand
TGGGTATGGTTTGGTTTCGTGTTGGGTGTGTCGCGCTGTCGGTTGGTGTGGGTCTTTGCAATGGGTTCGTCAGCTACGGCTACGATGCCTTGAGCGTTCAGATTCAGGGTGTAGGTGCCCGGACGGTTGACGTAGAGCATACGACGGATGTTGTAGTTGGAGTTGCGGATGTCACCTTCCTGGAAGATGCCATACTTCACGTAGTTGCTCAGACGCAGACGGCCGTTGCCACGACCACCGATAGAGTCGGCGTTCTGCATGAAGGCCAGCTTGTGGAAAGCGGCTGTCCAGTTACGACGCTGCTGGGGAGCATCGATGGTACCACCTGATACCACGTTGCCATACTCCATCTCGAAGGTCCAGATGCCTTCGGTGTTGCCCTGGCTGCGGCGCTGGTTGCCCCAGCGGAACATGTCGTGGTAGTAGTCGCCAGACTCGCCGGTGAATTTACCGTAGCGCTCGGAGATGAGCTTGTAGTTGCCGCTGCTGATGGTGGGCGTGATGGCTTCTTCGGCCTTCTTGAAGAAAGAGGCATCGCGCATACCCATGCGGAGGAAGGCTTCGGCGGCCAGCATACGGGCAGCATCTTTGTTGATGCGGCTCTCTTTCTGGGTCTTACCTACTTCGGGCAGACCGGCAATGGCGTCCGTGATGTCGGCTACAATCTGGGCATCCACTTCAGATACCGGATTGCGTGTGTAGTCGGTCTTCGGAGAAGAAGCAGACTCTGTGATCAGGGGTACATCGCCCCAACCGGTCACCAGTTGGTTGTAGCAGAAGGCGCGGAAGAACTTGGCTTCAGCCACGGGTGCTGTGGCACCGGCTTTGTCTGCACCGGCAGCGATAATCTGGTTGGCAGAGTTGATGATGGAGTAGAGTTTCTCCCAGAGGATGCGTACACCGTTGTTCTCCGAGTTCAACTCTCCGTAACGGTAGAAGGGCACTTCCACACCTTCGGTATCACCAGGGGCACCTACGTCGGTACCATCCTGCCAGATGCCGGCATAACCTTGAGGCCAAGATACACCGAGGATTTGGCCATATTGATAGTGCATACCTAATACCAGGGCATTGAGGTCACTCACATTGGTACCATACGATGAGTACATCTTCTCATCGAGGTAGGAGTCGCTGCAAGAGGTGGTGCCGATAGCCAGCGCCAATGCAGCAGCTGTAAATATATGATTCAGTTTCATTGTCAGTCTATGTTTTTAGAAGGTTAAGTTGATACCGAAAGTATAGCTCTTGGTCATGGGGTAGTTGTTCTCCCATGAGCCGCTACCACGACCGTCCTGGCGGGTTTCGGGGTCCCAGCCTACCCAGTCGGTGAAGGTGAAGAGGTTGCGGCCGGTGGCATAGACGGTGAGTCCTCCCAGACCTGCGCTCTTCATCCACTTCTCGGGGAAGGTATAGCTCAGCGTGATGTCCTTCACGCGGGTGAAGCTGGCATCTTCGCCGAATCCGTAGCCGTGCTTGTTGCTCTGCTTGCGCAGCGAACGCCACTTGTTGCTCTTGTTTTCGGGAGTCCAGTAGCCGATTTCGGTCGTTGAGTTACGACGACCCATTTCATCGGCTGCCATACCAACCAGGGTGTTGTTCTTCATCAGGCCCTGCGTGGTCTGGATGAAAACGCTCAGCGAGAAGTTCTTGTAGGTGAAGGTGTTGGTCAGACCGCCAATCCACTTCGGAGTGGTCTGTCCCTTCACGTGGCGGTCGTCGTCGTTGATGACACCGTCCTTGTTGCGGTCGGCCAGCTTCACGTCACCCGGTTCAGCAATGGGGTCCCAGTTCTTGTGGTCGCCACGGGCGATTTCGTCTTCCTGCCAGATGCCTACCATGTCGTAGTCGTAGATGACGCCGATAGGTTCGCCGATGAACCAGCGGTTACCCAGATCGTCCTTGCCGTCGCCATAGAGGTCCTTGATTTCGTTCTTGTTCCAAGAGAATACCAGTGAGCTGCCCCACGTGAAGTCCTTGGTGACGATGTTCTTCGAGTTGACGGTCAGCTCGATACCCTTGTTCTGTGTTTCACCCATGTTGGCTACTACGTTGCTGTAACCCGAGAGCTTGGGCAGGTTGCGGTTCAGCAGCAAGCCGGTGGTCTTGGAAGCATAGAGGTCCAAGTTACCGTTGATGCGGTTGTTCAGGAAACCGAAGTCGATACCGATGTTGAAGGTCTTGGTGGTCTCCCAAGAGAGGTCGGCGTTACCCATCGTAGCGTTCGGATAGAGACCTACGACAGCGTTGCCGCCGGAAGCGAACTTGGCAGTGTTCATCTTCACCAGCGTCTGGTACACGCCGATAGCCTCGTTACCCGACTTACCGTAAGAGAGACGCAGCTTCAGGTTGTTCAGCCAGTCGGAGCTCTTCTCCATGAACGACTCGTTGGTGAGGTTCCAACCCAAGGCTACTGAGGGGAATACACCATACTTGTTGTTCTCACCGAATACCGACGAACCGTCGCGACGTACCGTGAAGGTGAAGAGGTAGCGGCTGTCGAACGAGTAGTTCAAACGACCCATCTGAGAGACGGTGGTGTAGAGGTCGGTATAAGAACCTACAGAAGCGGTCTCGGCGCTGCCCAGGTTGTGGAAACCGAGGTCGTCGTTGAGGAACTTCTGGCCCTGTGCGGTAGATTCCGTGTACTTCTTGCGCGTAGCGGCATACAGACCGGTGAAGTCGAAGTGGTGCTTGGCGATGTCGCGAGAGTAGGTCACGATGTTTTCGACGGTGTAGGTCTGAGTCTCCGAGTTGAAGATCTTACCGGTACCGTTGAGGTCGTTGGCAGCAGCACCTGCGTATGTGCTTTCGCGCTTGGGAGCGTAGGAGAAACCACCGTTGAACTTGTAGGTCAAGCCCTTCAGGGGAGCCCAGATCTTACCGAAGTCCATCTCGGCATAGCCGTTGATGCTGATGTTCCACTGGCGGCGTTCAGCCTGCTTGGTGGTACCAATCATCGGGTTGGCCCACAGCAATTCCGAGTACATCGGGTAGATGCAGTAGCTGCCATCCTCTTCGTACATCTTGCCCCAGGGCGACATAGCCTCAGCGTTCAGGAAGTTGGCACGTCCGCCGTCGCGGTTGTGGCTGGCCAGATAGGTGTTGGTACCTACCTTCAGGTAGTCGGTCACCTCCATGTCGATGTTTGTACGCAGTGAGTAGCGCTTGTAGTTGAAGCCCTTCAATATACCCTTCTGGTTGAGGTAGTCGGCCGATACGTAGTACTTCACCTTCTCGCCACCACCATTCATGCTGATGTTGTGGTCGGTGATGATACCCGTCTGCGATACGACGTCGTAGAGCCAGTCGGTCTGCTTGCCGGCCTTGTAGTTCTCCACCTCGTTGGCATATCTCACGTTGTCGTCAAACATGTTTTCGCCCGGGTTGATGGCTACATAGTCCTTGTAACGCTGCACGATCTGCTCGCCGTTACAGAAGTCCAGTTTGTTGGAGTAGTCTTCGATACCTACATAGCCGCTATACTTGATGGTCGGCTTGCCGCTCTTACCGTGCTTCGTGGTGATCAGGATAACACCGTTGGCACCGTTGGTACCATAAATAGCGGTAGCGGAGGCATCCTTCAGGATCTCCATTGACTCGATGTCCGAGGGAGCGATGTCGTTCAGCGAACCGCCGGTCTTGTTGATAGGCACACCATCGACTACGATGTACGGACCGGAGCTAGCCTTGATGGAGTTCTGGCCACGTACCAGGGCGCTGGGAGCATCGCCCGGGATGGATGAAGACTGGGTGATGGTCACACCGGCCGTAGCACCCTGCACAGCCTGCAACACGTTGGTCACGGGCAGACGATCGAGACGCTCCTTGGGAACGGAAGTCACCGAACCGGTCACGTCGCTCTTCTTCTGCACACCATAACCTACGACTACCACTTCGTCGAGCGTCTCAGAGTCTTCCTGCAGGGTGACGTTCATGTTCGGTCCTGCGGTCAGCGTCTGGGGGACATAGCCGATGTAGGAGATTTCAATGACAGCTCCGGCCTTGACGTTGAGGCTGAACTTACCGTCGATGTCGGTGATGGTACCGTTGGTCGTACCCTTTTCAAGTACGGTGGCACCGATGACCGGTTCGCCCATGGCATCCTTCACCACGCCCGAAGCCTGTCGCTGCTGTTGAACACTGGCCACCGATGCCTCTGCCAAGTCTGCCTGGACGGGCATCGGGTGCGTTGCGATAAAACCTGTACAAAGGAGTAAGGCGAACATCGCCTTCCGATTGTGTTTCGTAGAATCAGATTTCATTGTACTGTTGTTTTTCTTGTTATGGTTAATAAAAAAGTATTTCTCGAGTGCAAAGGTGCGGCTTTTCGTTGGTTAATGAGTCTAAAATGCTATCATTCGAAACCAAAAATCCGTCAATT
>CAMGAL010000216.1 GCA_946007445.1 uncultured Mediterranea sp. | reverse complement strand
CCCTACCACCCCGTCACTCCGTGACACCCCTCCTCCGCAAGGAAGAGGGGAGTTAAATACTCCGAGCAAATTGATGTACAATCTGAATTATGACACACCCTCCTACGCGTTCTCTGCTGAAAAATACTTCCACAGCGGAGCGGCCATCAGAGCCTGACGTACCTCGTCCTGCGCCAGCAGGCGTTTCACCTCGTCGGGGGTGAAGAGGTGCACGGTGAGGTCCTCCGTGGCCTCCAGGTGCTGCGAGGTGGTGCGCTTCACCCCTCGTGCCAGGAAGCAGTGGGTCAGGTTGTTCATGGTGCTGGCGTTGGCCGAGAGGGTCATCCAGTGCTGCCACTCGCCGCCGGCATATCCCGTCTCCTCCAGCAGTTCGCGCTGGGCGGCGACAAGGGGTGTCTCCTCCTTCTCGCAGACCCCGGCGCACAGCTCGTAGCGCGTTTCGCCCAGGGCGTGTCGGTACTGGCGCACCAGCACAAACTTCCCCTCGTCGGTGATGGCCAGCACGTTCACCCAGTCGGGGTACTCCAGCACGTAGTATTCGTCCATCACCACCCCCGTGGGTAGCTGCACCTTGTCGCGGCGGGCCGTGAGCCACGGGCGGCGTATCAGGTACTCGCTCTCCAGCAGCGTCCAGCGCCGCTCGTCGTGGGGCGTCTTGGCCGCCTGGCCCGTCCGGCTGCCCGGCTCCTGGCCGGCTTCCTCACGCTCCTTCTTGTAGCTCTGTATCATCGAGGCCGACACGATGCCCGTAGGCACGGCAATGATGGTGTAGCCCAGCAGCATCACCACCGCCGAGAGGAACCGGCCGAAGGGCGTTTCGGGCGTGATGTCGCCATAGCCCACCGTGGTCAGCGTCACGATGGCCCAGTAGATGCTGTTGGGGATGTTGGTGACGGCCGTGCCCGGCTGTGGCCCCTCAACCATGTACATCAGTGTGCCGATGCTGATGACCAGTATCAGCACGAAGAGGAAGAAGACGGCTATCTTGCGGCTGCTGATGTAGAGCGAGTAGAGCAGCAGGTGCCCCTCGTCGAGGAAGTTGAAGAGCTTGAACACGCGGAACACCCGTATCAGGCGGAAGGTGCGGATGATGAGCAGGTAGCGTGCCGGCCCGAACAGCCAGGTGATGTAGAAGGGTAGCGTGGCCAGCAGGTCCACCAGGCCGAAGAAGCTCAGGGCATAGCGGCGCGGGTTGGGCGAGCAGTAGAGGCGCAGCACATACTCCGCCGTGAAGAAGATGGTGAAGACGTACTCCAGCACCCGCAGGTAGGGGCCTGCCACGTGCGACACGCCCTCGATGCTCTCGGCCACCACCACCCCGATGCTCAGCACGATGCAGGCCATCAGCGCCACGTCAAACAGTTTGCCCATGGGTGTGTCGCTCTCGAAGATGATGATGTAGATGCGGCGTTTCAGTTCTTCGTTATGTAGCAGGCGGTACCAGCGATTCAGGAGTTTCTTCATGCGAGTTTCTGATTTTTTGAGTTTTTAAGTTGACGAGGGGACGAGTCACGAACACAGAGACACAGAGACACAAAGCTTTTTTTTATGTTCCGAATGAATGAATTCTTCTCCGTGCCTTTGTATCTCTGTGTTTAATTCTCAACTTTCATTTTACCCGGCACTAATGAAAGCTCTGCTCGATGTTCTGCTCGCGGTGCATCAGGTTGACCTGGACACCGAAGGTGCGGTGCAGATGCTCGGCCATGTGCTGGGCGCAATAGACGGAGCGGTGCTGGCCGCCCGTGCAGCCGAAGCAGACACTCAGGTTGGTGAAGCCACGCTCCATGTAGCGCTTTACCGAGGCATCGACCAAGGCGTAGGCGTGCTCGAGGAAGGTGGTAATCTCGCCGTCGTCTTCGAGGAAGCGGATGACCGGCTCGTCCAGCCCCGTGAAGGGTTTGTAGCGCTCGTACTTGCCGGGGTTGTTCACGGCGCGGCAGTCGAACACGAAGCCGCCGCCGTTGCCGCTGGGGTCATCGGGGATGCCCTTCTTGTAGGCAAAGCTCGTGACCTTCACTACCAAGCGGCGCTTCTGCAGGTCGTCGGTGAACTGCTTCATCTCCGTCAACTCCTTCAGCACCTGGCTGAGGTAGGGGTATTCGGGATAAGGCTCCTGCAGCAGCTGGCGCAGGTTCTCGATGGCGAAGGGCACGCTCTGGATGAAGTGGGGCTTCTTCTCGAAGTAGCCGCGGAAGCCGTAGGCACCCAGCACCTGCATGGTGCGGAACAGTACGAAGTGGCGCAGCTGGGCATAGAAGTAGTTCTCGTCGACGGGTTGGTACTTGCGCAGGGCGTCGATGTACTCCTTCAGCAGTTCGCGGCGCAGGCTCTCGGGGTAGTTGGCCTTGGCCTGCCAGAGGAAGGAGGCCACGTCGTAGTAGACAGGACCCTTGCGGCCGCCCTGGAAGTCGATGAGCCATGGCTCGCCCTCCTTGATCATCACGTTGCGGCTCTGGAAGTCGCGGTACATGAAGGTGGCCGACGAGCTGCGCAGCAGCACATCAGCCATCTTCTGGAAGTCGTCCTCCAGCCGGTTCTCCTGGAAGTCCAGTCCCGTGGCCTTGAGGAAGCAGTATTTGAAGTAGTTCAGGTCCCACAGGATGCTACGACTGTTGAACTCGGGCTGCGGGTAGCAGTAGCTGAAGTCCATGCCGTCGGCTCCGGCAAACTGAACGGCGGGCAGCAGGCGCATGGTCTTGCGCAGCAACACCTTCTCCTCCTCGCCGAAGACGCTCGTCTTGCGCCCCTTCTCGATGGCGGCAAAGAGCAGCGTGTCGCCCAGGTCTTCCTGCAGGTAGTAGAGGTCGTCGTCCGAGCGGACGAACACCTGCGGCACGGGCAGGGACTTGCTGCGGAAGTGCTCGGCCATGTAGAGAAAGGCGCGGTTCTCCTCCACGCTCTCGCCGCTGACGCCTATCAGGGTAGGCTCGCCGTGTAGGCGGAAGTAGCGCCGGTTGGAGCCGGAGGCCGGCATCTCGTCGATGGATTGGGGTTCGTGTCCTGTATATTGGATATAGAGTGTCTTGAGGGCTTCTTCTTTCTGATTCATGAGTTGTGTCATTTAGGGGGTTATACGTTAGTTGGAATCCTATTCCGCTGCAATCTTACGGATTTTCCGCGAGAATTCATATCCTTCGGGGCTTTTCTTCGGGAAAGGCTTGGGGAATTGGATATTCCTGTGTATCTTTGTCTCTGTCAAAAACAACTTGTTATGATGAGTCCTGTGTTTCTCCGAGAGGATGGTTTTCGATTCAAGATTTACTCCAATGAAGAATCGAGGCTACACATCCATGTCATCAAAGGTGATTGTGAAGCCAAGTATTGGCTCGAACCTCATATCGAGTTGGCCTGTAATTATGGTTTTGCCAGACACGAATTAAGTAGAATCGAACAATTGATAAATCAACATGGAAACGACTTTAAAGAACAATTCCGCCGCCACATCGGCAAACGTCTTGATGATTAATACTCAGGGCATCATGCTCAGTGTATGTGGAAGGGATTATTTCCTTTCGTACGACCGTGTGCCTTGGATGAAGGAGGCTACCATCCGCAGTGTTCTCAATGTTCAGATGTGTGGGCCTCATGCGATAGAGTGGCCCGATTTGGATGTCGATTTGGAGATTGACAGTCTCCGATATCCGGAGCGCTATCCATTGGTCATGAAACGTAATGCTTTGGATGTCATTTAGTGACGCTTTTTTGTAGGGGCGGACCTGCGTGTCCGCCCGAATACACAAGCCACGGTATTTAGGGCGGACACACAGGTCCGCCCCTACGGCGCTTGTTTTGATAAAACCTTACAAATAATATATTCCTCATCCCCTCTCCACACGCCACAATCTGTCAAGATACAGAAAATGGCTCGAAAAGGAGGGTGGGATGGTAGTGGGCATCTATCTGCTTGATAGCCAAACGATTTAACTATTATTTGACTACGTTTTGAGTACGTCCTGACTACGCTCTGACTACGCCAATGGTTCGTCAAAACTCCGTCAATGTTCCGTCAATGGTCCGTCAATGTTCCGTCAATGTTCCGTCGAAGAGCCGTCAAAGCTCCGTCAATGGTCCGTCCTTATAATCGGAAAATAATAAACAGATGGATGGAGCATAGGAAAGATATTGACGGGTGATGAATGAAAAGTCGTCGGAACTAGGATGGAGATAGAACGAAGTTAGAGCGTAGTCACGGCGTAGGGAGGGCGTAGGGAAGAAAAAGTGAGGAAAAAGTTTGGATGGCGGGCCGAAATGTGCTATATTTGTGGCAGTAATCACCAAAACACAGTAACGTATGGCAATCACCAAGTCGAAACAGATGGTTGGGGCCGTAGGGGATATGGTCTACCGCAACAGATACGGGCGCCAGGAGCTCATCAGCAAGGC
>CAMGAL010000215.1 GCA_946007445.1 uncultured Mediterranea sp. | reverse complement strand
CGGAGGCCGAAGGGCGTCGTATTGATGTTCGGCCGGTGTTTCAGCACGCGGTCGGCCACGTGGTGGGCGGTCTGCGGACCGGCTAGCGCTTTGGGTCGTTCCGCATCCTGCAGTTCACGCTGCTCAAGCGTCAAGGCCGGTGGCGCATCCGCCGCTACGACCTGGCCGGCACCGGAGGGCAGTGCCTGCTCTCTCCTCCCGACCTCCCTGTCGAGCAGATTCCTGTCGTCCTCTATAACATGGGCGGAGTAGCTGCCAACCTCATTGCCTCGCTGCTCATGGCTTGGCTCCTGCTTTCGGCTGATTGGCCGAAAGAACTGGATGGTTTCGGATGGCAATTTTGTGTGGTCGGGGTTGCCTTTGCCCTGCTCAACGGCATCCCCCTGCCCGGCACCCGCATCGCCAACGATGCCACCAATATGCTGCTCTTGCGCCGGAACCCACTCAGCAAGCGCGCCCTGATGATACAACTGCGTGTCAATGCGGCCATACAGGAGGGAAAACGCCCGCAGGAACTGCCGGCCGAATGGTTTGCTCCTTTTGATACGGACTTCAAGGACAGCCTGCAGACAACTCTCCGGCTGTACAGAGCCACCTGGATGATGGATGGCTTTCAGTGGGAGGAGGCCTATCGCGAGTTGAGCGACTGCTACGCCCATCGGGACGAGATGCTGGGGCTCCTGGTGGACGAGCTGGCCTGTGAACTCCTCTTCGTCTGCCTGATGACGGGACGGCAGGAGGAGGCCGAACGACTCTATACGTTGCCCTTGCGGAAATACATCGGACACTACCGGCGCGTGATGTCCTCCAAGCAGCGGGTGCTCTGTGCTGCCAAACTCTATCTCGAAGAGAACGAGGAGGAGGCCTTGGAGATGCAGGAAGAGTTGCGTCGCAACCGCTACCGCTACCTGATGCAGGGCGAAGTCGCCATGGACCTGGCGCTGCTGGAAGAGTTGTTCCGCCACAGAAAGGAGGAACTACGTGCGTCTTGATGCCGATACGGCCCGTTTTGTGGCAGAACATTGTCGCGACGATGTCCGCCGGCTGCCACTGCAGGCTGCGCCTTCTCCACCGGTGGATATGCCTCTAGCTCTGGTGCAGATAGCCGGATGGCAGGCAGCTGCCGGCAAGGTCCCTTCGCTGGCGGCGGTCGATGGGGTGCTCTATCCGCCTCACCTCTCCATGGAGCAGTGCTCCTCGGAGGCGACGGCCCGTTACAAGGCCTCGTTGGTCGGGGGGCAGCGCTTTGCCGACCTCACGGGAGGCTTTGGTGTCGACTCCGCCTTCTTGGCCCGCCGTTTCTCACAGGCCGACTATGTGGAGCGTCAACCCCTGCTGTGCGAACTGGCCCGCCACAACTTTCCCTTGTGGGGATTGCCGCAAGTCGAGGTGCATAGTGCCGAAGCGGCCGACTACCTGGAGCGGATGCAACCGGTCGATTGGCTCTATCTCGCCCCTGCCCGCCGTGACCACTCGGGAGGCAAGACGGTGGCCATTGCCGATTGCGAACCCGATGTGCTGCAGCTCGAGGAGCGGCTGTTGCAGAAGGCTCCTCGGGTGATGCTCAAGTTCTCGCCCATGCTTGATGTGTGGCAGGCCTGCACGGCCTTGCACCATGTGGCCCAGGTGCATATCGTGGCCGTCGGAGCGGAGTGCAAGGAGTTGCTGTTGGTACTCGAGCGCGATGCCAGTCTGTCGCCGGACGAGGTGCCTGTCTGTGCCGTCAGCCTGCAAGCCGATGGCAGCGGCTCTCCTCTCTGCTTCACCCGTCGTTCCGAGCAAGATTCTCCTTGCACGTATGCTTCCCTGCTGGCCACCTATCTGTATGAGCCCCATGCCGCTCTGCTGAAGGGCGGTGCTTTCCGCATGCTATCTTCTATATATAAGGTAGATAAACTCCATCCCAACAGCCATCTCTACACCTCCGACCGTTGGATTCCTTCCTTCCCGGGCCGGGCCTTCCGTATTGAATCGTATGCCGGATTTGGCAAGCGGGAGCTGAAGGCCCTCTTGGCCGACCTGCGCCAGGCCAACCTCACCGTGCGCAACTTCCCTGCCTCCGTGGCCGACCTGCGCAAGCGCCTCCGCCTGGCCGAGGGCGGCGACACCTACCTCTTTGCCACCACCCTTTCCCAGGGTGACAAGGTCTTGATTCGTTGCCGCAAGTGTATGTAGAGTGGGGGAGTTAGCTCCTGCTCAGTTCATCGTAGATGCGTTGATAGGCATCCGCGATGACTCTAGGCTGGTATTGCTCTGCATTACGTCGTCCTTCCCAAATCAGTCTGTCGCGCAACTCGGGTTCGGCAATGAGACGTTTGAATCCTTCTCGTATCGAAGCCACATCAGTGGGGTCAACGAACAAGGCTCCCTGCCCTGCTACCTCGGTCATGGGCTCTCTGAGTGATGTCAGTACGACTCGTCCGGTTGTTTGCCCTTCGATGATAGGCATTCCGAATCCTTCGTATAGCGACGGGAAGGAGACCACATCGCACTGATTATATTCGTGCACCACCTCTTCTTCCGTGAGGTTGTAGACATTCGAGTAGCGGATGCCATGCTTTTTCAGCAGTTCGATGAGCCTTGGTCCGAGTTTGCCAATGATGCGAAGTTCGCAAGGGATGCCTTGTAGGGCCATGATGACCCGGGCCAGGTTTTTCTTGCTGTTGGTTCCCACATGCAGGATGACGGGGCATTGGCTGTTGAAACGATGTTCCGTGTATTTGTAGTGAATGCCCACGGGATTGTGGATGACCCGAATCTTGTCCGGATGGACACGCAGTAGCTTGACCAGGCCTTCCTTGGTTTTCTGCGAGATACAGGTCACAATGTCGGCCCTTTTGACGGGTAGGTAGAACCAGAACAGTCGGAAGATGAATCGCCTAAAGCCGTGATAGTGCTCCACCAATCCCAGATCATGGATGGTCAGCACCGTCTTGGCGCGAAACATGAACACGACGCTGAAGTTAATGTCGCCCGTCACATGATTGACTCCGTGATGGTTGACCTGACGCACGATGTAGAGGATATTTTTTGCCATCTTCATCAGGCTCAGCCTGTGGTACGGCAGATACTTGCAATCAGTGATGTGTAGCATAGAAGCTACTGTCCCGAACACTTGCTCGATGCTGTGTTCGTAATGCTGTGCTCGATAGAAGTAGGTGATGTCTCTCTTCATGACTTTTCAGTGGGAATAACGACGGAGTATTTCGGAATAAAACGAGTCGGAGGGGTATGCGTCGTCCGCAGAGGTCCGGTGTATCAACTTCTGGAAGCAGCTTTCCTGTCGGATGTCCGTCCACAGCCGTTCGTCGAATCGCTCTCCCAACAGCCTGACCAGTCTCAGAGGAGCCGGATTGAAGCCCGGTACCATCTGCTCCAGTACGTCGGGATATTCGCGGACTATTCGACCAAACAGTCGGTGGAACATGTAGTACTCGATGACGCAGTCGTAGTCGCGCCAGTACTGATAGAGCAGGTCGCGCAAAATCAGCAAGACAGGATGGTTGCTTCTGGCCGTGATGAACCAGTTGGAGATGCCGGCAAAGCCTCTCCCGTCTTTTCTCCGATAGCGGTACATGAACAGGTCGGACGAGAGGTATGTGGCCGGGTAGTCGCTGCTCATGCAGAGCACGGTGGCGTCTATCCAGGTGCCTCCATGACGAATCAGAAGCTCCAGTCTGATGAGATCTGAAAACAGGGCTGGAGGAATTCGCCCTGCCTTGTACTTCGCCTCGATGTCGGCCGGCAGGGTGATGTACTGGTGATAGTTGTCCTGTGTGATGCAGACTATTTCGCGGTCGTTGATATGCCGACACAGTGAGTGGAAACAAGCCTGCACGAGTGGAGGTGCCTGTTCAAACCCTTGCAGCCAGCAGCACCACACAATCGGTGCAGACTCTCCCAATTGTGCTTGCTTATACTGCTCTTTGAGACGCAGCATCATCGGGGTGTATTTGGCAATCAAGAATGAGTCTACCTGAGTGTAGACAGAAGAAACCACTTCTTTCCACGACCGATGACCCAGCATTACCTGCCAAATCTGTTTGCTGATTCCCTTTAGAAGTCCCATGCGAATGTATTCCTTGATAAGACGCCATCCACCAAATGCGTAAAATCGGGAATAAATATGTCTGAATTCTTTTTTCATACGAGGATTGAAGATTATTTAGGTTACAAAAATAGGAATTTATATTCAGATTTGGCATAAATTGATAGATTTAGGATTTATTTAGTATTGTTTCCTATTCTCGTTACACTGTAGACAAGTTTGGGTATTTGCAATTTCTTCGTTGATGATGAGGTCACTTATGTCTCTTACAAACCTGAGAAGTTCACAATAGCTTCTCTCGGATTCTTTGGTTTCATGGTGAGTGAGCAAGGCTCTCAGCAC
>CAMGAL010000214.1 GCA_946007445.1 uncultured Mediterranea sp. | reverse complement strand
CGATGATGCGAATCAGTTCGGGATGCAGGCCGTGGATGCCCAGGTCGATGGTGGTGCGCTTGCCGGTTTCGATGATCTCCTCCTCCACCTGCTTGCGTACCTTGGCCACCACCTCTTCGATGCGGGCGGGGTGGATGCGTCCGTCGGTCACCAGTTGGTGCAGGGCCAGACGGGCAATCTCGCGACGCACGGGGTCGAAGGCTGAGAGTACGATGGCTTCGGGGGTATCATCGACCACAATCTCGACGCCTGTGGCGGCCTCGAGGGCGCGGATGTTGCGGCCTTCACGACCGATGATGCGGCCCTTGATTTCGTCCGACTCGATGTGGAATACGGTGACGGAGTTTTCGATGGCCGTCTCGGTGGCCACGCGCTGGATGCTCTGGATGACGATGCGCTTGGCCTCCTTGCTGGCGGTCAGCTTGGCATCGTCCATGATGTCGTTGATGTAGCTCTGGGCTTGTGTCTTGGCCTCCTCCTTCAGCGACTCCACCATGCGCTCCTTGGCCTCTTCGGCCGAGAGGCCCGAGATGGCTTCCAGCTTCTCAATCTCCTGTCGCTGCAGGTGTTCGAGTTCCTCCTTCTTCTTGTTGACGATGTCCAGCTGATTCTCCAGGTTCTCCTTGACGGCCTCAGCTTCGCTTTTCTTGCGTTGCAGCTCTTCCTGACGCTGGTTCAGCACCAGTTCGCGCTGTTTCAGTTTGTTTTCGGCCTGCTGGATTTTCTGGTTTCGCTGCGCCACCTCCTTTTCGAGGTCGGCTTTCTTATTCAGGAATTTCTCTTTGACTTCCAACAACTTGTTCTTCTTAATCACTTCTGCCTCAGTCTCTGCATCCTTCAGGATAGCGTCGCATTTGGCTTTCAAGGCACGCTTCAGTATGATGTACGACACCAACCCTCCGAGGGCGAAGCAGGCAATGGATGCTACTATTGTAACTACTGTCATCTTTTGGTTATGGTATTAAATGTATAAAATAAAGGCGCACTGCACAACAGCCCCTTGCGGGGTAGTCAGCACAGTGCGCGAATTGTTTCGTTCTCTCTTTCTCACGAAGCGAAGGGGGAGGATGGCTGTTCATGGCTGCGGGAGGTACCGCTCTACCAATCGGGTCAGTTCTTCAATCTTCTCTTCATAAGGCTGGGTATCGTTACGCTGCTCCAGCTTCAGCTTCTCTAAGGCAAACAGGTAGGCTGACATAGCCAGAAGTCTTTCTTTCGACTCCACACGGTAGGCCTGCATCAGTTGGTTGACCTTTTCGGTCACTTGGGCAGCGGCTTTGCGGGCTATCTCCTCGTCCTTACGGTGAAAGACGACCGGAACTCCGATTCCTCCTATCTGCAATACAGTTTTTATATGTTCGTCCATACATCCACTCTCTCTCGTTATACATTCAACAAAGCGATGCATTTATCGACATCACGCACTAAATTGGACAATCGGAGCTTGGTCTGTCGGACGTCGCTACCGTCAAGGCTCATTGTCGCAGCCGTTTTCAGGTCGTTGTAACGTTTTTCCAGATTCTGATACTCCTTCAGTGCTTGTTCGCGGGCTTCCTCTGCTTGCCGGAGCTGCAGCTGCAGCTTTCCGTTCTCCTCCACAGCCGATTCATACCGGGAGATGAGGTATCGGAGTTTTGCCTCGAAGGTACTTAGTCGTTCTCTTTCTTCTTCAGTCATTACTACGCCAAAATGGTACACAAAATTACGGTTTTGTTTGATAATCCAAAAATTTTTGGCCGAAAATAATGCATCTAAGGGCAAAAAAGTGCATTTCGCACCCAATTTGAGGTGTTTGGCAGAGTCTTAATGGGCGGCAAAGGGGCTCCAAAAGAGCTTCGGGCAGCGGAAATGGCCATGCAGGTTCATCCGATTGCGGGGGTGAACCCGAAAAAAGCGCAGACGGATTTTGTAGTCTCTGCAGCTTGCATTACCTTTGCCGACAAAAGAACAGCCGCATCTATGTACACCGTCATCAAACGTATGGAGGTATCTGCCTCCCACCACCTGAACCTCTCCTACCGCAGCAAGTGCGAGAATCTGCACGGGCACAACTGGATTATCACCGTCTATTGCCGCTCGAAGGAACTGAATGCCGATGGCATGGTGGTGGACTTCAGCCACCTAAAGCAGATTGTCAAAGAGCAGTTGGACCACCGCAACTTCAACGAAGTGTTGCCCTTCAACCCCACGGCCGAGAACATAGCCCGATGGATTTGCGACCAGATACCTACCTGCTACCGCGTCGAGGTGTGCGAATCGGAACACAACACGGCCATCTATGAGAAAGATTAACGAAATCTTCTACAGCCTGCAGGGCGAGGGGTACCACACCGGCACGCCGGCCGTCTTCATCCGCTTCTCGGGGTGCAACCTGCGCTGCCCCTTCTGCGACACCCGACACGAGGAAGGGCAGATGATGGAGGATGCAGAGATTCTCGCCAAGGTGTGCCGCTACCCGGCCACGATGGTCATCCTGACCGGCGGCGAGCCCTCCCTGTGGATAGACCGAGAGCTCATCGAGCAGCTGCACCGGGCCGGCAAATACATCTGCATCGAGACCAACGGCACACACCCCCTGCCAGAAGGCATCGACTGGGTGACCTGCTCGCCCAAACAGGGTGCCCCGCTGGTACTGACACGCATGGACGAGGTGAAAGTCGTATATCAAGGCCAGCAGCTGGAGCCCTACGAACAGCTACCCGCCCGCCACTACTTTCTGCAACCCTGCTCCTGCCTGAACACGGCAGAGACGGTGGCCTGCGTCCTGGCGCACCCACGATGGAGGCTCAGCCTGCAGACCCACAAGTTGATTGACATTCCATAAATCAACCGACTGTTTTGGAATGGCCCTCTTTTTCTTCCTCTTCTTCCTCTTCCTCCTCTCCTTCAAACGGATCAGGTCGCTGAGGGCCTTGATGGCGGAAGCAGAGGGCAATGACGGTGCCGGCAATGGCGCCACCCAGATGTCCCTCCCACGAGGTGGTGGCGCGGGCAAACTGGGGGAACATGTTCCACACCAAGCCACCATATAAAAAAGTAATCAGCAAAGAGAGGGCCACCAACGGCACATGACGGCGCAGCACCCCACTGAAGAAGAGAAAGAAGGCCAAGCCGTAAATCAGGCCGCTGGCCCCCACATGCCAACCCGGCTGGCCGATGAGGGTGGTCAGGGCCGCCTCGCCCGTCCAATGCGTAAAGAGGATATAGGGGGCTATGTCCCGATAAAAAAAGAACAGGCACCAGGAGAGAAAGAAGAGCGGGAAGCTGTTGGCCAGCAGATGCCCCCACCCGCTATGCACCAGCGGATGGGCAAAAATGCCAAACACGCCCCGCTGCTGGCGCGGATAGATGCCCAGGTGGGTGAAGTCCCAATCCATACCTACCTCCAAGAACTTGAGCAGATAGAGTACCAGGAGCAAGAAGGCCGGAATGGCAGCGGCCAGCAGGATTCGTCTTATTTCGGGTCGGACAGACATGATAAAGTAGTTTCATTTTGAGAATTCGGATTGCAATACTACGATAAATTTGAAGAATAATCGAAAAATTTGCGAAATATGTTTTGTTTCTCTCGTTTATTTCGTAATTTTGGGGCATTGCAAGCAAGCAATTCGTATAAATCAACCGGATAATTAACCTTTAAAATAAAAAGCACAACTATGAGTTATTTGCGATTTGACAAGACTCTGATGATTAACCTGCAAGAATCTTTGCCAAGAGAGATTCTCAGAACCAATCAATCCGGGGCCTATCATTGTACAACTATTGTAGATTGTAACACACGAAAATATCACGGTCTGTTGGTCATTCCGGTGCCCAATCTGGACGATGAGAATCATGTGTTGCTCTCTTCGTTGGATGAGACAGTCATCCAGCACGGTGCGGAGTTCAACCTGGGGTTGCACAAATACCAAGGCAACCACTTCAGCCCCAACGGCCACAAATACATCCGCGAGTTCGACTGCGAGAAGATTCCCGCAACCACCTACCGTGTGGGAGGCGTCATCCTGCGTAAGGAGAAGATATTTGTACACCACGAGAACAGAATCCTGATTCGTTACACATTGGTGGATGCCCATTCGGCCACCACACTGCGCTTCCGCCCCTTCTTGGCATTCAGGAGCGTGCGCGAGTACACCCACGAGAACGCACAGGCCAGCCGCGACTATCAGGAGATAGAGAACGGCATCAAGACCCGCATGTACCCCGGCTATCCCGAACTCTTCATGCAGCTCAACAAGAAGTGCGAGTTCCACTTCTGCCCCGACTGGTACCGTGGCATCGAGTACAGCAAGGAGCAGGAGCGCGGCTACGACTTCAACGAAGACCTCTACGTGCCCGGCTACTTTGAGGTGGACATCAAGAAGGGCGAAAGCATTGTCTTCTCAGCTGGTATCAGCGAAG
>CAMGAL010000213.1 GCA_946007445.1 uncultured Mediterranea sp. | reverse complement strand
TCCCTGCCTCCAACGAAGCCAGCACCACCACCTCCCTCTTCACCCCACGCGACTCCCACACGAGCCGCACCTGCATGGTGCTGTCCTTCCCCCTGCGCGAGGGGGTGGACATGGAGCGCGAACTGCAGCAAGATTGGGCAGGCTACACGAGTCACAGCCCCATTCCGCGCGTACGAGGCATCCAGTGCCACCAGTTGCAGCCCACCACGCTGTTGCGCCAGCTCACCGGCATAGCCGACTCCACGTTCACCGTCTGTGCCGCCATCCATCAGGGCTCGTTGCTTTGGGCAGCCGATGCGTTCAGCCTCTCCGCCTACATCGAAGCCCTCCATCGGGGCGACCTGTTGGAGAATCGTCCGTTGTATCAAGAGCTGATGGGCGGACTGGCCTCCTCCTACTCATTCCTGTTGATGGCCGACATGGAGCGGCTGCTTCGCCAGCCCAAAGAGTACATCCGACTCATGCCCAGCTTCTTCTACCGGCACGCCGACTTCTTCAGCCACTACATCCTGGCCGTCCAATACACCTTTGCCGACGATATGGCCTATCCCAACGTGGTGTTGCTGCACAAATAAGAAAGGGGCATCGACATACGTATTTCATAAACTGAAACTGAAACAACTGAAATTTTTCTCTCACGAGGAAAAAATCTTTCCCTGCGGAGGGAGGCTTTGTGGATTGCGGAATCACTGAGCGGGACGGCTTGCCAACAAAAAGAAAAAGGGGATTGCGTTACTATGAACACATTCCCCTCTTCAAGTGGTGTCACCAGGAATCGAACCGGGGACACAAGGATTTTCAGTCCTTTGCTCTACCAACTGAGCTATGACACCATTTGTGCTGAATTGCGGGTGCAAAGGTACGCCTTTTTTCGGGAATTCCAAACCTTTCAGTACTTTTTTCCAAGAAATCGTGCGAAAACAGAGATTGTTTGGTGGCTTTATACTATCTTTGCTTGGCGTAGAGCTGATTTGCTCTACATCCAAAATGAAAAAACTATGATAGAATTAGGACGATACAACCGATTGCGGATTGTGAAGGAGGTGGACTTTGGCCTCTATCTGGATGGAGGCGATGATGGCGAAATCCTCTTGCCCAAGCGATATGTGCCCCAAGAGGCGAAATTGGGCGACGAGTTGGAGGTGTTCCTTTACCTCGACAGCGAGGAGCGACTGGTGGCTACTACCCAACAGCCCCTGGTGCAGGTGGGCGAATTTGCCTGCCTGGAGGTGGCATGGGTCAATCAATACGGCGCCTTCTTGAACTGGGGGCTGATGAAGGACCTTTTCGTACCCTTCAGCGAGCAGAAGATGAAGATGGAGGTGGGGAAGCGCTACATGATCCATGTCCACCTGGACGAGGAGAGCTTCCGCATCGTGGCTTCGGCCAAGGTGGAACGCTACCTGAGCAAAGAGAAGGCGGACTATCTGCCGGGGCAGGAGGTGGAGATTGTGGTGTGGCAGAAGACGGACTTGGGCTTCAAGGCCATCATCGACAACCGCTACGCCGGCCTGCTTTATGAGGGCGAAATTTTCCAGTCACTGCAGATAGGCGTGAAGCGGAAGGCGTACGTCAAGCAGGTGCGCGAGGATGGCAAGATAGACCTCATGCTGCAGCGACCGGGTATGGACAAAGTGACGGACTTGAGCCAGATATTGCTGGCGTACATCCGACAGCACGGAGGCTTCATCCCCTTGGGCGACAAGAGTCCTGCGGAGGATATCTATGCCACCTTCGGGGTGAGCAAGAAGACCTTCAAGAAGGCGGTGGGCGATCTCTACAAGAAACGACTCGTCGTGCTGGAGCCGGAGGGCATCCGGTTGATCGAATCATAGGTAGGGAATTCCCTACGAAAGATTAGTGGATTTCATGAGGTGGGAGGTTTTCCCCTGCTTATCTTTGCGGCAACAAACAACAAAAACCTGAAGATTATGAAACGAATGATGATGACCTTAGCTGCCGTATGGATGGGCATAGCCCTTTGCAGCGCCGCCATGAGCAACAGCAGAGTACGCAAGGAAACCCGCTTCCTGACCGACAAGATGGCCTACGAGCTGAATCTGACGCAGGCTCAGTATAATGATGTGTATGAAATCAACTTCGACTTCATCAACAGCATACGCTACTGCATCGACGATGCCATGCGGGGGTATGAGTGGGCGCTGGACCGCTATTACGACTGCCTGGACCTGCGCAACGATGACCTGCGTTGGGTGCTGAGCCGCAACCAGTACAACCGCTTCTTGGACCGCACCTACTTCTGCCGACCGGTCTATGCGACTAGTGGTGGATGGGGCTTCCGCATCTACATCACGTACAGCAACCACAACCACTTTTACTTTCCGAAACCGGCCATCTACCACACCTACTGCGGCGGGCACCACCATCGCGATTACCAGCGTTCCAGCTACTACAAGGGACGCTACGACCATCCGCACTATACTCCGCAGCCGCAGCCCAGAAAGGAGGCTCGACGCAACGCTCAGCGTGCCGACTTTGGACGCGTAACAGTCCGTCCGAACAGCAAGCTGCCGGACACGTCGCCCAGCCACACACGCCCGACATCAGAAAAGGTGCGTGGCGACCGCAACGAGCGCCGCACGCCTGCATCGACAAGTACGTCAGCCAAGCCGCGGAAGGAGTCGCAAAGAAAGGTCAGCCGAGAACCTCAACGGGAGAGCAAACGGGAGACAAAGTCGGCGAAGTCATCGGAAAGCCGCAGCAGCTCGCGCCGCACCGCGGAACGAGGCAACTGACCATTCGCACATCCCCACTTTGTTACTGCATACCCCATCCCGTCACTACAACAACCCTACTTCGCTACGGTCTATCTCAATCTCTACGCCGGCAGCGTCGATGTCGGCTCCCATGGGTGGATTGCGCTTGCCAAGCTTGAGCCGCAAGGACTCGACGGAAGGGAACTCGGAGAAGAGGCGGCGGGCCAGGCGGAGGGCCACATGCTCCAGGAGGCGGGAGGGACGAGACATCTCGTCGCGGAGAGCTTGAACCACCTCGGCATAGTTGACCGTATCGGCCACTTTGTCGCTGGCGGCAGGCGGACGGATGTCCACCGGCAGCCGCAGATAGAGGTGATATTCGTTGCCCACCAGCTGCTCTTGCGGAGAGACGCCGTGGTAGGCGTAGAGGCGAAGGTTGTCTAATGTGATGTAAGAAGTCATAGGAAGCAGAAAAATATGGGGCGGACTCGAAGATCCGCCCCTATATGTGTCATGATAGAATCAAACCCGACCAGCGTGCACAATCAGCGAACGAATCTTTTCGTTGAGCGCTTCAGCCTGCATCAGCTGTTCCAGCGTGAGGTGCATGCGCCAGCGCCAATAGTGGCGAGGATTGGCAGGGATGTTGATGCGTTCACTCTGAGCCTCGGGATGGCGCCAACGACCGTCAATGGAGAGCCAGTCTTGCCAAGAGAGGATGCAGAGCATCGACTGGCTATAGAGATGGTTGGACACAATCTGCTCACAGAGTTCGGGTGTGGCTTCGGCAGGGGCTTCCCCCGCACGGCCCAGGACGGTGTTGTAGAAGCGTTGGGTCTGGTTGGCATCTTCCTCCCACCAGCCACGTAGGGTGGACATATCGTGGGTAGAGATGGTGCAGACGGAGCGGTAAGGATACTGCTCGGGCTGGCCGAAGGCCTGCTTGGGGTCCTTGGGCATTCGCTGGATTTCCAAAGAGAGGATACGCAAGGCGTTCATGACGCCAGCCACGCAATCGGGAATCATGCCGAGGTCCTCGCCACACACCAGCATACGGGTACTTTGGGTGAGCTGCGGCAGCTTCTTCATGGCCTGCTGACCCCAGAAGTCGTTGTGACGGTGGTAGTAGTAGTGGTCGTAGAGGCGATTGAAGGCAGCCTTCTCCCAGTCGTTGAGGGCGCGATAGATGTAGTCGTGCTGCACACCGATGCGCGGATGGTACTTCTGCGGATCGAGACGGTCGGGCACGAACAGCACATCGCTGATGAGGGCATACAGGCCGTCGCGAATCCAGACGCTGTCGGCATCGGTCTTGCCGGCAAAGAAAGCCTCCACTTTGCGCTGGGTGTCAAACTCGGGCTTCATCTCATAGACCTCCCAGGTATGGGTAGTATGGAGGAAAGTCTGCTTCACATAATCGGTATGAGGGCCGAACATCTCGCTCAGGAAATACTCATGGATATAGGGCTTAAGGAAGAAATCTCCGCGGAAGTGGAGTCCGTAGCTCTCTATCTCCTCGCACGACATGGGCAGAGAGGGGGCGAACTGGCCTAGCAAGCCATGGACGGCATTCATCGGAATCTCCCAAATGCGGAAAAAGCCCAGGATGTGGTCGATGCGGTAGGCATCGAAGTATTCGGACATCTTGCGGAAACGCTTCATCCACCAGGCATAGCCGTCCTTCACCATGACCGCCCAGTTCTAA
>CAMGAL010000212.1 GCA_946007445.1 uncultured Mediterranea sp. | reverse complement strand
TTTGGTAGTGTGTTTGTTGGGGTTTGTGATTGGCTGTGTAATCGAGTGCGGGTCGGTCTCTATTAATTGGCCGTGCTTGCAATAAAGTCCCTTCTGCGTGATTTCGCGGATGTTGATTTCGGGGTTGAAGTTGGTGGCGAAAGCCTTGTGGTGGTTGCCGGCGTTGCAGTCCACAATGTCCAGCTGGTGCATCTCGTCGAAGTGGTGCTTGGCGGCGTATGCTGTGTAGACACCGCTCACGCCCGGGTCGAAGCCGCATCCCAAGATGGCTGTCAGGCCGGCCTCTTCGAAGCGCTGCTTGTAGGCCCACTGCCAGCTGTACTCGAAGTGTGCCTCGTCCTTCGGCTCATAGTTGGCCGTGTCCAGGTAGTTGACACCCGTCTTCAGGCAGGCCTCCATGATGGTGAGGTCCTGATAGGGCAGGGCTACGTTGATGACGATGTCGGGACGGAAGCTCTCGAAGAGCTTCACCAGTTCGTCTACGCTGTCGGCATCTACCTGTGCCGTCCAGATATTGGGATTGCCGATGGCCTTCACCACGGCGTCGCATTTTGACTTTGTGCGGCTGGCTATCATCACTTCGGTGAATACATCAGGATTTTGAGCCACTTTGTGTGCAACGACAGTTCCTACACCGCCTGCACCGATAATCAGTACTTTACCCATATTCTTTCTTTTATTCGTTCGTTTTGAGGTTCGATATGCAAAGATAGGTTATTCTTCTTAATTATCGCCCCCTTTTCGGAGATTTTGTTGTATTTTTGCCGCCTCAACCCAATAAACCTATATCATTCTTATGACGATGAAAAAGTATTTGTTTCCTTTTTGTATGGCCGCCGTGGCGTTCGGCATGGCCTCGTGTGGAACCTCCCGGCAGGCGGCTACGCTGGCCGATGTGGAGGGCGAGTGGAATGTGATTGAGATTGACGGCTCGGCCGTGGTGCCCGCGCAGGGGCAGGAGTTTCCGTTCCTGGGCTTCGACAGCCGGGAGCACCGCCTCTATGGCCACGCGGGTTGCAACCGTCTGGTGGGTATGCTCGATGCTTCGGCCAAGCCGGGCTGCATCGACTTCAGCGGCCTGGGCAGCACGCGGATGATGTGTCCCGACATGGCCAACGAGCAGCATCTGCTGGCCGCGTTGGAGCGTGTGAAGCACTACAGACTGATTGATGCCTCTACGTTGGGGCTGTTCGGCTCGAAGAAAGAGCCTGTCGTGGTGCTGAAGAAGCGGTGATGCGTCGTCGCCCTACTCAAAGCGCAGCACGCATTGGGTGGGGCCGACGGTCAGTTCCACCCGGGCGCCGTTGATGAGCGGATAGTTCCGGGTGACGTGGCCTACCGGAAACCCGAAGCAGATGGGGTAGTCGTAGTCGCGTACCAGGTCGGCCAGGGCCGGGTAGAGGGGTTTCCCCAGTTCGAGGTCCTCCTTATATTCAGTAAACTGGCCGATGATGAGTCCGCTGATGCGGTCGAGCAAGCCGCTGAGGCGCAGGTTGCATACCATCCGCTCGATGCTGTGGGGCCGCTCGCCCACATCTTCCATATAGAGAATGGTCCCCTTGGCGGGGATGTCCCACGGCGTGGCCCGCAGGCCGTAGAATACCGACAGGTTGCCGCCACGCAGGATGCCCTTGGCCCGGCCGGTATGGTTGAGCGAGTCGGCAGGCACGGTATAGACCGTAGGTTGCTCTTGGAACAGCATCTGCTTCAGGGCCAGCACGGCAGGGTCGTCGGCCGGCTCGTTGGTCAGGTGCGAACCCATCGGGGCATGGATGGAGGCGAAGCCGTTGGCCTGCAGTAGGTTGTGCAGGGCGGTGATGTCGCTGTAGCCTATCAACCACTTGGGATGCTTGCGGAAGGCCTTGAACTGCAGCTTGTCCAGCAGGTGGACGGCTCCGTAGCCGCCGCGGGTGCAGAAGATGGCGCGTGCCGTGGGGTCGTCGAGTGCCTGTTGCAGGTCGCTGAGCCGCTCTTCGGTGGTGCCGGCATAGTGACCTTTGCTGCCGCTGAAGGCGTGTGGGGCGATGCGGACCTTCAGTCCCCAACTCTCCAGCCGCTCTTTCATGCCTACGATATAGGCCGAATCGTTGTGACTGGCCGGTGTGATGAGTATCACTTCATCGCCAGGACGCAGGGCCGGGGGAGTGACGATGCGCTTGCCGAGAGCCGATAGCGGAAGCATCAGCAGGCAGAGCAGCAGGAGGGCGGGAGAGAGAAGGTGTTTCTTCATAATGATTCGTTTTGGGTGATTTTCATTCGGCAACAAAAATAGGCTTATTCCACTTCATTTGCAAGGAATAGTTGGTTTTTATCCGTGCCATTTTCCTTTTTTTGTAGATAAAAGGTTGCTATCTCATAAAAAAGTGCGATATTTGCGGCCAATGATTCAGTTAGAGACCATAATCAGCATCTTGTGGAAAGGGTTCATCATCGGCGTCATTGTGTCTGCTCCGTTGGGCCCTGTCGGCGTATTGTGCATCCAGCGCACCCTGAACAAAGGCCGGTGGTATGGCTTTGTGACAGGCGTGGGAGCCGCTATGAGTGACATTGCCTATGCGCTGCTGACGGGCTATGGCATGAGCTTCGTCTTCGACTACGTCAACAAGAACCTCTTCTACCTGCAGCTGCTGGGCAGCATCATGCTGCTGGCTTTCGGCCTCTACACCTTCCGCAGCAATCCTGTGCAGTCCATCCGTCCCGTCACAGGCACCAAAGGCACCTACCTGCACAATCTGATTACGGCATTCTTTGTCACCCTTTCCAATCCCCTGATTATCTTTCTGTTCATCGGCCTGTTCGCCCGCTTCGCCTTCGTCAGCGAGGGAGTCCTGATTTTCGAGGCCGTCACGGGCTATGTGGCCATTGCAGCGGGGGCGCTCACCTGGTGGCTGGGCATTACCTACTTCGTCAACAAAGTACGCACGCAGTTCAATCTGCGAGGCATCTGGATACTGAATCGTGTCATTGGCAGCATTGTGATGCTGGTTTCCCTCATCGGCCTAGTCTATACGCTGATGGGTGAATCCATATACTGAGTGGGACTATGATGAAGATTGCAAGGCAACTGAAAGAGCAGAACATCGCAGAATACCTTATATATATGTGGCAGGTGGAAGACTTGATTCGCGCCAACGGGTGCGACCTCGACCGCTTGCGCCAGAACCTCGTCAGCCGCTATCCCGCCGACGAGCAACCCGCACTGGAGGAGTGGTACGGCCAGTTGTGCGAGATGATGCGCACCGAGGGTGTGGTAGAGCAGGGCCACCTGCAGATATGCCGCAACGTGCTGCTGGAGCTGATAGACCTCCATGCCCGCTTGCTCTCGTCCACCCGCTATCCTTTCTACAACGCGGCCTACTTCAAGGCGCTGCCCTTCATCGTGGAGCTGCGCCGCAAGAGCAGCCATCCCGATGAACCCGAACTGGAAACCTGTTTCGAGGCCCTCTACGGCCTCTTGCTCCTGAGGTTGCAGAAGAAGGAGGTCACTCCGGAGACGGCCAAAGCCATGGAAGCCATCACTGCCTTCCTCTCTCTCTTGGCCAACTATTACGAGAAAGATGCCCGAGGTGAGTTAGAAGAATGAATCGTCAAATCGTAAATGTTCAAATCATCCATGAATATCCTGGTAACCGGTGCCAACGGTCAACTTGGCAATGAAATGCGTGTCCTGGCAGCTGAGAATGAGGGACACACCTACTTCTTTACAGACGTGCAGGAACTTGACATCTGCGATGAGCAGGCTGTCCGTACGTTCGTCAGCGAGCACGATGTGCAGCTCATAGTGAATTGTGCCGCCTATACGGCGGTGGACAAGGCCGAAGAGAATGTCGAGCTATGCGACCGCCTCAACCACCTGGCTCCCGGCTATCTGGCCGCCGCCGCCGAGGCTGTCGGTGCAGGGCTGATACAAATCTCCACCGACTATGTGTTCGACGGCACGGCTCATCTGCCCTATACCGAAGAGGTTGCCCCCTGTCCCGACTCCGTCTATGGCCGCACCAAGCTGGCGGGCGAGGAGGCTGTGATGCAAGGTTGCAGCCGCGCGGTGGTGATTCGTACCGCCTGGCTCTACTCCATCTATGGTAACAATTTCGTGAAGACCATGCTGCGCCTGGGTCGCGAACGCGATTCGCTGGGTGTGGTGTTCGACCAGATAGGCACTCCCACCTACGCCCACGACCTAGCCCGTGCCATCTATGCTGTCATCGGGCAGGGCATCGTGCCGGGTGTCTATCACTTCAGCAACGAGGGCGTCTGCTCGTGGTACGACTTCACCCGGGCCATCCGTCGCCTGGCGGGCGTCGCCACCTGCCGGGGTCGCCCCCTGCATGCGGCCGGATGTCCGGCGGGGGCGCCCGGGGGGGCGTGGTGCGGGGGGGGGGGGGGGGGGAGCGGGCGGGGGGGGGGGGGGGGGCGGGGGGGGG